>CAJJCV010000028.1 GCA_905182765.1 Cryomorphaceae bacterium BACL29 MAG-121220-bin8
CATTTTTTAAATCTTCAATAATTATATTTTCTGATTCTTCATAAAATGTCTTTTCTATAAATTCGTCCGAGGATTCGATAACAATTTTGTAAGGTAAATCCCCACCTTTAATGGCACCTATTTTTAATTTGCCATCATTTGCTCCAAAGCATGAAATATCAGTTTTTATTACATTTTTAATTTCGAATTCATCGTAAGTCTCAATGGTAAAAGGTTCAGAAATAATTTCACATTTATTACTGTCAATAAACTTTAGCGAATAAGTTCCAGGAGATAAACCATCTAAGTAAGATTCCCATCCTTCTGTGTTTTGACCTATTAAATCTCCGCCTTCCAGTCCAGTATCCGTATAATTATCATTACTATCAATTAAATATAAATTATATGGAGCAGTACCATCTTTTATTAAAAAATCAACTTTACCTTTTTGATTATTAACCTGTGGATCATAACAAGCATTAGTGACTTTTTTAATTTTGGTATTCAATATCGAAGGTTGTGTAATTTCAAAGATATCTTCACTCGTACAATTATTTGCTTCAGTTATTGTGAGTTTGTAAGTTCCAGATTCTAAATTTATGAAGTCTAAATTTGAATCTTTTATAACATTTCCAGTACTTAAGTCGCCATTAAAATCTAATACATATTTGTAATATTCTTGATTATTTTCATTAATAAAAGATTTGCCTCCGTTAACTTTAAAATATGTTTTATTCCCATCATTTGCAGGTACATTGTTTAGATCAACACAAGTTATGTTGTTGGTATCTGATCCCGACCATTCTACATTAGATGAAATATATATTTCTTTTTTTGTAACACATCCGTTAGAATTAGAATCGTTAGTAGAAGTATGATCTCTTTCGGTAATATTTAAAGTATAAAGTCCATCATCTAAGTTTTTAAAAGAATATTGAATATTTTCTTCCAAATTTAAATTTTCATTTTTATTAGGACCTGAAATATTTACTTTGTAAATTTCTTTTAAACCATCTAAAAAGAAATCCCCTCCGTTAAGAGTAACCTTTATCTCATTTTTAACATCAGAATCACAGGCAACAATATTTTCAGTTTCAACACTAATAGCTTTAGATGATCCTAAAACTTCCGCGCTTAGATCAATTGATGCGCAGTTGTTAGAATCTGTTACAGTAATATTATAAGTGCCTGCACCTTTTTTACTAAATGAAACGGTAGAAGATTTTTCTCCAACTGATCCATATGTGTACCCACCAATAGTCCAAGGTGCAGTTCCCCCGCTAATTTTAACTTGATATGATCCATCAGGACCACATTGAGAGTGCACTATGCTAGAGACTGAAGCTGTTAATTCTTTAGGTTCAATTAGTTCAAAACTTTTTGTTATTAGACAATTGTTTTGAGATATCTTAACACTGTAAGTTCCAGAATTAGAAAGATTTGCTATATCCTTAGAATTAGAAGTATATCCATTTGGGCCTGACCATAGGTATGTAAAGTTTCCTGACGAATCTCCTCCAGCAACAATTAAGTCAATACTTCCATCAGTTCCGTTAACGCACGAAATATTTGTGACTGCAATCCCTTCGTTTAAAACTTCAATTGGATAATCTCCGTCAATTTTAACTATAACTGGGCTAGTAACACATCCATTAGCATCAATAGCATAAAAAGTGTACTCATTTTTACTAAGATTTTCAAGAGTATATTCATCAGTGTTTGACGAGTCTCCTCTGTTTGAAGCTATTAATTCATCATCAAAATAATAATTATATGGAGCCGTCCCTCCGCCTACATTTACAGTAAACTGACCATCTAAAGAACCTGGGCATGTTTCAGAAATTATATTAGAAGTGGAATTAATTAAAAACTCATTTACTGAACTCACCAAAATTTCATTATCATATTGATACGAAACATTTTCAGAATCTATAACTTCAACTTTATAAGCCCCCGAAGATATATTTTCAAGAGAATTATCTTTTGGAGTTTGATCATCAATTGAAACAAATTCAGAATTAACTTTTTTAGTCCATTTGACTTCAAATGGAGCACCGTAGCCACCCCTATAGCTAAAGTTAATTTTTCCATTGTTTCCCTCATAGCAAGTTGGGGAACTTGTAATAAATGAATTAAAAATAAATGCATTAGGAGATTTGATTTCGAAATTATTTTCAATAAAGCATTCATTTGCATCTGTTACTTTTAAATTATAAACACCTGGCTTTAGTTTAGAAATATTTTTTAATGAAGAAATGAAATTATCTGGTCCAGTCCAGCTGTAACTATAAGTTTCCTGATCGTTTATGGTACCACCATTTACTTCAATCTCAATAGAACCATCATTCAAATTAAATTTTGAAACATTTTTTATTTCAGAATCTGAAATAGAAAGTTCGAACTCAGGTTCTGATATTATTGTTTGTACAGTTGATGAACAACCGTTAGTATCAATAATTTCAACTTTATAAACTCCACTGATTAGATTATCCTGAACTACTATTTTTTCGTCTATTCCATCAACGCTAATATTAGATTGAATCAATTCACTATTTAGTAGATATTTATAAGGTGCTTTTCCTCCAGAAATATTTATTTTAAATTTTCCAATATCGTCCCCTTTGCAATTTAAACTTATTACATCAGAAATTAAAAGTTGTATAGGTTCTTTAGGCTCTACAATAGTAATTTCTTTTACAGGAAATTCTTCATTATTAGAATCAGTAATTTTCAATTTATATAAGCCACTTTTTAAATTAATTATTTCTTTTTGGCTTGAAATGAGTTCGTCAGATTCATTATACCATGAAAAGTTAAACGGCTCACCGTTTCCACCAGAGGGAATTGAGGTGATTTTTCCTGTTTCTGAGCCAGTACACAAAACATTAACAACAGATAAGCCATAATTGAAATTGCTATCTTGTTCTACTAAAAATTCATTAAAAAAGTCACATCCATTTCCATCAGTAACTTTTAAACTATAATTTCCAGGAATTAAGTTTATTAAATTTTGGTCCTGTGAAGTGTATTCATTAGATCCAGTCCACTGGTAAGAGTATTCTTCATTTCCTCCTTCAATTTCAATTGTAATACTTCCGTCGTTATTTTTTGTGTTTTTGATTGCAAAGCTTTTTAAATTTAATTTATATTGAGGTTGTGTGATTTCAAAATTAGTTTGTTCAGATAAGCAACCGTTCGCATCAATTAATTGTAATGTGAAACTACCAACAGTCAAATCATTAATTGCATATATCTCATTTACTTTAAGTCCATTAGTAACAACTTTATCATTTAATAATAAAGTATAAGGGAAAACACCGCCTGATGGATTTATTTCTACTTTTCCATTATTATCCCCAAAGCAGTTTAAATTTATATTGGAAAAAGTGGTTTCTATTTTTAGCTTTTCTTTTGGACCGTTCGCAATAACTACAGGAGATACGTAAGAGTTTGAATCTTTATCACTAACACTAACCCTGTAATTTCCAGGAAATATTTTAGATAATAATTTTGGATTATTATCTAAATCTTCAAACTCAACCCATTGATTGTTTTTATTTAACTTTTCCCACAAAACACTGTATGGTGCGCCTGCTCCTCCAATTGGATCGATAGATATTTCAGTTGTTTCACCAAAGCATTTAGTTGTAGGTGGATTAACCATATTTAACTCAAAAGAAGGGTCTAGTATTGCAAAGTTTGCCGCATTTATTGAATAGAATATATTATCTGACGCTTTAACTCTTATTCTTGCATTAGATGACTTATTAAAGTCAGGAACAATTAATTTTTCTGATCCATCATTAGCAGAATTTTTTACAAGGTTATATGTAAATGTGTTACCTCCATCGTATGAAATATCAATATCTATAAATTCTGTGTTTGGAGCAGCTTGGTGATTCCATCTAATTTCAATTTCTTTATTTTGGTTTACTGACAATCCATTAGTGTTCTGACTTAAAACTCTAAAAGGCCCAAATTGTGATCTCACAAAATTTATAACAAAATCTTCTTGCATTACAGCACCTCCACCAGTTTTATTGTCTCTAGCTGTAAATGTAAAATTCATATTTCTAGACAAACGCGGTATAACTTCTAGCTCATTTTGGGTGGAGCCTGCCAATACAGTCTCAATATTTGGCAAATATCTTTCTTGATTTGTAACTGGAAATTTAGAAACAAAAGCCGGTCCAACTAAGCTTGTATTTATAGGTGGAGAAACTGTTTTTTCTCCATCAATCTGATCCCAGTTAAACAGCATCTGATTAGATTCTTCGTTGTCAGTAATCTCAAAATCATCACCTAATACAAGAGGAGTGCCTGTTGGCACTGTATAGGTTAAGCCAGTTGGGGCGGTTACATAATACGGAACAGTGTTTGAGTATCCTTCAAAATCTTCTCCACAGTTTCGCAAAGCCATTGTACTAGTTATTTCTTTAATTGATTTTGCGTGATAATATAAATTCTCAGTTGCTCTTGGTCCATAACCCATAATAGTTACTCCAGCTCCAGTTTCTACTCTGTTTGTTCCAACTCCAACATTTGCATTAAAAGTGTGTGGTGCTCCAAGTTGATGACCAACTTCGTGAGCTAGAACGAAATGAAATGTAGTTCCATTAACACCTCCAGTTTGACCTCCACCTTTTAAAGAACCACATAACGCTCCAAGATATGCCACTCCTCCACCTCCCACATCCACAACGTGCCCAATATCAAAAGAATTATACCCAACTGTATTGTTTAATTTAGTCATGTTTTCCCCTAGTTGAGTAAATTTTTCTCCAGCAGTAAACCCATCAAGATTAGTGTCAAAAACGATAAGTTTATCATTATCAGGAATTAATTCAAATAAAATAGAAAGATCTCTTCCAGAAATTGTATTCAGTGCTGAAACAGCAATATTTAATTCAGAAGTTATAAGTGCTTTTTTATTATCAATTCCTAAATCTTGAGCATCATATAAATTAATGTAATAGTTAGACCACTCCGCGGTTGGAGAAATAGCCATTCTAAACTTTACTAATTGGGGAGTTTTGCCAACAGGATCTAAATCACTAGTTGTTGTTGTTTTTTTTTTTAATGAATTTTCTGAATGATTTATAATATCATTTTCTAAATTTATTTTATCTAATTCATTTGTGGTATCAATTTCTTTAAAAATAAACTCGTTTTTATTTTTTGCATTTGAAAGGTGCAGCCTTTTATTTTCTTGAATTATTGTGATTGTTATAATTTCTCCAATGACATTTATAAAAACTTTGTCTTTAAGATTTTTAGAAGTTCCTCGATATAATTGAATATTAATTTTATTTTCATTTATGAATTTAAACTCTCTATTTAAATTAAATTCTTCAAAATTAAAATCATTAATTGGTAATTTGATTAGGGAGTTTATATCGTTTATTGTACTATTTAATTTTTTACTTATAGCATCTAAATTAGTTTTAAATATAATTTTATCATCCTCTGAACTCAAGCTTTCCCAAGATATTTCTTGAGAATATGCAGAGATTGTAATAAAAAATATAAAGAAAAATTTAAATATTTTTTTCATTCTTATACCAATTTACGTAAAAATAAAGTTCAATGTAATATTTATAAAATTAAATAGTTTGCATATTTTTTAAAATTCAGTTATTTAAAATGTCTTGTTATATTTGTTTAAATAACCAAAATTTATACAAATGAAAAAATTATTATTTTTAACTACATTTCTTTTAATTGTAAGTTGTGCTCAACAACCAAGTGAGGAATGTCAAACTTTAGAAACAGCAAATACACAAATTCAAAAAGACATTAAAATGTACAAATCTGTATGGAATCAGGTGTTTCTAGATAGAGATATTAATCTTATTAATACTGATAGTTTTGATGAGCAGGCAACTGTTGTTACTGCAACAGGAGATATTACTGGAATAGATTCTTTTAGAGATTATTATAATAACTATCTGACAGGATTTTCAGATGCTCAGTTTACATTTATTGATGTTTTTGGACAAGGAGATAACATTGTAAAGCACTGGAATTTTAAAGGAACTCACGATGGTGAAATGTTTGGTATTCCTGCTACTGGAAATAAAGTTGATATCAGTGGTGCTACAATTGTAAAAATGAAAGACGGAAAAATATTACAAGAACAAGATTTTTTCGACAATCATTCGTTTTTATCTCAGTTAGGTCTGTTGTAATATAAAGATAATTTTTCTTTTATCTTAAATAAAGCTAGAGAACAGAGTTATGGAATTACTTGGTTACATAATGGCGTTATTTATAGGAATCTCTTTAGGTTTATTTGGAGGTGGCGGATCTATTTTGGCAGTACCTGTTCTGGCATATCTGTTTTCACTTGATGAAAAAGTTGCTACTGCTTATTCACTGTTTATTGTTGGTTTTGCAGCTTTATTTGGAGGAATAAAACAAAATAGAAATAATAATGTTGATTGGAGAACCGCCATAGTTTTTGGTATTCCAGCACTAATTGGTGTTTGGATAGTTAGACATTTTATAATTCCCGAACTTCCTGATGTTCTTTTTTATATTGGTGATTTTTCTGTTTCCAGAAGGATGGGGATGTTTGGAGTATTTATAGCCTTGATGGTTGCTGCAGCATTTTCTATGCTTAGAAATAACAAAAGAAAAGGAGGTTCAGGTAATATATCATATAATTATCCTTTAATATTTATAGAAGGTCTTGTAGTTGGAGCAGTAACAGGTTTAGTTGGAGCAGGAGGAGGATTTCTTATAATACCAGCTTTAGTCGTGTTAACCAATTTAGGAATAAAAAAGGCTATAGGAACTTCACTTATTATTATTGCTTTAAAATCAATTTTAGGATTTTTTTTAGCAGATGCTTTGATAATGTCAATTGATTGGAATTTTTTAATTGCATTTACAAGTTTAACAATTGCAGGAATGTTTTTAGGAATTTATATTGGAAAACTAATCGATGGTAACAAATTAAAAAAAGGGTTTGCTTACTTTATTTTAGTAATGGCAATTTTCATGTTTGTTATGGAATTTTTCATTAATTAATAAAAAGAAAAACCCCTATTTTATAAGGGGTTTTTCTTAATTAGTATAGTAATAATTAAATTCTAGATAATGTAGAAGTTGCTGTAAAAACATCTCCATCAGGTCCGCTTACAGTGTACTTATACATAATTTTATCTGCGTCTTCTGGTGTTAAACTAATTTCCCAAGAAGTAACATAGGTATCTTTCTCAAGAGTCAATCCACTCATTTCAGAATCAGTTGCAAAACTTAAAACACCTTCATTGCTTCCAGTTAATTTTGAAATCGGCTTATTCTGAAGCCCGCAATAATGAGTTAATAATAGCTCATCGTTTTGAAAATTAAATATCGATAGCATTTCAGTTCCCCCAGTGTCACTTTCTTCAACTAAAGCGCTTCCATTTGAAGTTACTGTATAATCTAAAGTTAATTCATCGGAACTTCCATCTGTTCTTTCAAGAGTTCCTGCCCATTTGCCTTCAAGTTTTTTTAATTCCTCAAAATCATTTGGGTCAGTTGTAGTATTAGTTTCTAATTGTGTGCTTTCAGCAACTTCAACAGCTGTAGAATTGTTGTTACAACTAATAGCTGTTATTGAAATCAATAGTAATAGTAATTTTTTCATATAATAATGTTTAGGGTTTTAATAAATATATTAAAATAAACTAATACTTAAATCAAGTAAGTTTTTTTTCTTTTTCTATTGCGTTGTAAATTAAGAGTATAAGTAGACCAAATACAATTCCTGATATTATTAAAAGAATACTTGTTAATCCAGAAACTGAAAATGAGAGTCTAAGTAAAATGGTTGATATAATGAATCCAGTATTTCTAATTAGCTGACTATACCTTTCTGTATATTGGAATGAAAGTAAAAGTATAAAGACATCTGCTAAAATTAATATTGTAAAGAATTCGTTAAAGAAAAGGTTGTTTAAGTTTTCATTAAAAGATTCTTCTATAAAAACACCATTGTACCAATTAACAAAGCTTACAATGCATATAGAAAATAGAATTGGCAGAAGAACTATACTTACCAATTTTTTTGAAGCAATAAATCGATCTAGTTTTTCTGAAACAGGTTTTATTGGTAATCTCTCTTTAGTTACTTTGAATAAATAAATCAAAAAGAATATTATTAAAACTCCAAGAAGATCAAAAATCAGCTGTTGATTATTTGCGTTTTCTATCCAGTTTGCATTTAAATCAACTAATGGGATGTCTTTAAATATTTTTCTTATTACAATCAAAGACATTATTTGATATTGCTTTCCAACTGCAGTAGTGAAAGATCTTGGAATGTAATAAATAAGCAAAAAAGCTTCATAAACTAGAATAAAAGAGAAAGGAGTGTATAATGCCGAAATTGGATTTGAAAATAAATCAGGTCCAACAATAGAAAGCTCAATAATGTTATAATTATTTAATAGAATTATAATTAAGTGAATTACAAACCCAATTGAAGCTAAGTATAAAATGTACTTTTCAAATTTTTTAATCGCTTTTTCAGAAAAAATTTTTAAAAATAAATCTTCTATTTTTTTTTGAATATTCATAACTATTTGACTATTAATTAATTAAAATTAACTCTTTTATTTTAATTAATTTTTTGTTTTTTAATACTAAATTTTTGTAGGGTTGAATTTATTTCTTTATTGTTTGTTTTATCTTAGATTTGATAAAAATCAAAAAACATTTAAATATGATAATTAAAGGATATGCTGCAAAAGGCCCAAATCAAAAATTAGAAGAATTTACTTATAAACCTGAAATTTTAGGACCTGAAGATATTGACATAAAAGTTTCTTATTGTGGTATATGCCATTCAGACTTATGTATGATAAATAATGAATGGGGGATGACTCAGTACCCCATTATACCTGGACATGAAATAATAGGTGAAATAGTTGCGGTTGGTGACATGGTTAAGACTCTTAAGATTGGTGATAAAGTTGGTTTAGGCTGGTTATCTGCTTCATGCATGACTTGTTCAGAATGCATGAGTGGTGACCATAACTTATGTACAAACAGTGAAGCTACAATTGTTGGAAGACACGGTGGTTTTGCAGAATATGTTAGAGGGCATTGGTCATGGGCAATTCCAATTCCAGAAGGAATGGACTTGAGTAAAGCAGGCCCTTTGCTTTGCGGAGGAATAACAGTCTTTAGTCCAATGTTTCTTTCAAATATTAAACCCACAGATACAGTTGGAGTTATTGGAATAGGAGGACTTGGTCATTTGGCTTTAAAATTTTTAAAACATTGGGGATGCGAAGTCATAGCATTTAGCTCTAATCCTTCTAAAAAAGAAGAAATTTTAGCAATGGGTGCAAATAAAGTCATTAATTCAACAGATCCTAAGGAATTAGCATCTGTTGCAGGAAAATTAAAATTTATATTAAACACAACAAATGTAAGTTTGGATTGGAACTCTTATTTAACTGCTTTATCTCCAAAGGGAAAATTACATACTGTTGGTGCAGTTTTAGAACCAATGGAAATCCCTGCTTTTAGCCTAATTGGAGGTGACAAAAGCGTAGGAGGAAGTCCAATAGGAAGTCCAGAACTTACTAAGCTTATGCTTGAATTTTGTTTAAGACATAACATTTATCCAAATGTTGAAGAATTCCCAATTGAAAATGTAAATGATGCATTAGAACATTTAAAAGAAGGAAAGGCTAGATATAGAATTGTTTTAAAATTATAACTCATGTCCAAAAAATCATTATTTATTGCTTTCGTGGTTTCGTTAGGCGGCTTTTTATTTGGATTCGATGCTGGAATAATTTCAGGGGTAATGTCTTATGTAGGACCAGAATTTAATTTAAATGATACTCAAACAGGTTGGGTCGTTAGCTCTCCTTCCTTTGCCGCAATGATAGCAATGTTGATCTCTGGAAAATTAAGCGATCAAATAGGCAGAAAAAAGATATTAATGTTTGTAGCATTTTTATATGCTTTTTCATCTATAGCTTCTGCTAATTCGTACAGTTATGAAACTCTATATCTTGCTAGAATGATTGGAGGTCTTGCTTTTGGAGCCGCCTTGATTTTAGCTCCAACGTATATTGCAGAAATTTCAAGCTCAGAGAACAGAGGAAAACTTGTTTCAATACAGCAGCTTAATATTGTTTTAGGATTTTTCGCTGCATTTTTAAGCAACTATTATTTTAACGAAATAAACTCATCAACTGATTTTTTTAATGATGAAAATGTTTGGAGATGGATGCTAGGTGTAGAATTTATTCCAGCAATAATTTATTTTATTTTAATGTTTTTTGTTCCAATAAGTCCAAGATGGCTGTTTAATAATAACAAACCAGAATTAGCTAAAGAGGTGTTAGTTAGTATTCACGGTACAGAAATAGCTGAGATAGAGATTAAAGCAATTGTTAAAAACATGGAATCATCATCTAATGCTAATGTAAAAACCAAATTTAGTGATTTGTTTAGTCCAGCACTTAGGTATATAATGGGAGTTGGATTACTACTTGGTGTATTGCAACAAGTCACAGGGATTAATGCAATATACTTTTATGCAACATCAATTTTTAAACAGACTGGAATTGGAACAGATGCTGCTTTTTCATCTGGAGTTTTACTAAGTTTTACAACAGTTGTTTTTACATTAATAGCCATCTACCTGGTGGATAGAATGGGAAGAAGGCCGCTATTATTAATTGGAATGACAGGAATTGCTATAAGTCTATTAACTTGTGCTTATGGATTTAATCAAGCTAAATACAAATTAACCAAGGAAGACATTACTAATTTAACAGAAATTGATTCTAGTAAACTTTTAATATTTGAAGACGTTGAATATAATAGCGATGTAAAATTTAAAAATGATATTAAATCTGCTATTGGTAATCAAGTTTATGCCAAAAATGAAGGTTCAATTTTAGAGTCTGCTATAGAAATGAATTCAACTTTGGTTCTGTTTGGCATTTTTGGTTTTATTGCATGTTTTGCATTTTCACTAGGTCCAATTATGTGGGTAATGCTTTCAGAATTATTTCCAAATAAGTTTAGAGGATTAGCTATAGGAGTTATTGGCTTTGTAAACTCTTTTTCAAGTTGGACCATACAGCAAATTTTTCCTTGGGAATTGTCAAATCTTGGCAGTGCATTAACCTTTTTAATATATGGTTTAATAGCACTTCTAGGGGTATTACTATTCTTGAAAATATTACCTGAAACAAAAGGCAAATCGTTGGAGGAAATTGAATACGAATTTGTAAAATAATAAAAATGAAAAAAAAGATTTTAATATTCTGCTTAATGATTATTGGAGGATATGTATTAATTGTTTTTGGATCAAAAAGCTCAATAGACAATATTTCTAATAATGATTGGCAAGTTGATTTTGTAGATAATTTTGAATTTTTTGATGTATCAAACTGGCAGGATCAGAGAATTTGGGTTAATAATGAAAATCAATGTTATGTTCCAGATGGAAAGTACAATACTAGAGAAGTAAGTAACGGAACTTTAAAAATTAAAGTTATTAATATTGAAAACAAGATTGTTTGTGACAATCTAGATAAGTTTGGTAAACAGCACCCCGATACAGAATATGTTGCAGGCAGAATAGCCTCTAAAAACAGGAAGGAATTTATTAAAGGAAAATGGAGCGCTAGATTGAGAATTGTTGGAGAAAGCCAACTTAGCATGTTTCCTGCTTGGTGGATTTTAGGGGCTCAAAATAATGAAGCGCCTGTTCAAGAAGAAAACGAGAATATATGCTGGCCTACGACAGGCTCAGGTGAAATAGATATCTTTGAGCATCATGGAGATTATGAAAAAGATCATTACACAACAGGGGCAATTAAAAATTTGGGAGATTGTGATAAAGGGGATTGGTGGAGTTTAAGATCAGGCATAACAACATCTTTGAGTGATTTTCATGACTATTCAGTTGAATGGGAAAAGAATGATTTAGTATACAGACTTGACGGTAAAGAAGTGTACAGGAATATTGGCGAAGGAGATAAATATCCAGAAGCTATGTTTGCAATTTTAAACTTTGCTAAAATAACTGATTCTCCTATGAAAGGTGAATGGATTATGGAAGTTGACTGGGTAAAACATGAATTTAAAAACGATTAGAATTATGTCTAAAAACTATACTAAGTTCAAATCTAGATTTATTCCAATTGTTTTATTTGTTATAGTTTTTGTTATATTTTTTCAGATTGAAAAATTTCAAGACTTCTTGGTTGTAAATCTTATTTCCCAACTTTTAATTTTTTTATTTGCTGCCTGTATCCCTGCTTATCTTACTAAAAGAATGTCATATGTAGATATAGCATGGCCTTTTGGATTGATATCAATTGGAATAATTGTAATCTTTTTTGGAGAAGGATACTTACCTAGAAAAATTATTATTTCATCGCTATATCTTATTGCGGGACTTAGAATGGGGTTAGGAGCATTAGTACTATTTAAAAAGGGGTATTTAGACAAGGAATTACCCAGATATCAATTTCAAAGAATAAGATGGAATAAAAAAGGTTTCACTAACAACAGTTTCTCTATTCAATAC
Source organism: Cryomorphaceae bacterium BACL29 MAG-121220-bin8 (assembly GCA_905182765.1). Lineage (GTDB taxonomy): Bacteria > Bacteroidota > Bacteroidia > Flavobacteriales > Flavobacteriaceae > MAG-121220-bin8. The sequence goes on from CAJJCV010000028.1 coordinate 12,536, forward strand.
GAGATTCTTTTACAATGTTTTGCCAACATAACTTTTCTTGTGATACCAGCTATTATGATTTCAAATAATTCTAATGAACATTTTTCGATTTTTGAAATTATTGGATTCGTTTTATGGATAGCATTTTTTTTAATGGAGCATGTGGCTGATTTGCAAAAGCAAGCTTTTTTAATTAGTGCAAAAAAGAATAAATTGAAAAATCAAGTTTGTAATGTAGGATTATGGAAATATACAAGACATCCAAATTATTTTTCAGAATGGATGATTTGGAACTCTCTAATTTTCGCCAGTTTTTCTTCATTAATTTTTTACTTAGATGAAACCTTGATTTTTATTGGACTTTTGATTTCTCTTCTTTATATTTCTTTCTTAATGTACCAAACATTAGTTTTTTTAACCGGAGCTATTCCCTCAGAGTATTACTCATTAAGTAAAAGACCAGATTATAAAAAATATAAAGAGAATACTAATATGTTTTTTCCAAAACTATTTTAATGACCAGTAAGACAATTTTATTAATCGTATTATTTATTTGGGGTATACCAAGTTCTTTTATTAGAAGTAAGTTTAGAAAAATAGTATATCAAACAAATCATTGGACTATTAATATAAAACCATTATTTATTAAAGAAATAATTGCTCTTTTTTCAAATATGTTTCCTGAAAACTCTGATTATATTAAAACAAGAAATTACTATAGAATTTACTTATTAATCTATTTAGTCATATTTATAATTTATTATAATTCATGAATTTCAAGAAACTAAAAAACATAAATTATTTACTGATTTTAATTATATCTCTGTTCTATTCTACTTTTTACTTGAAGTTGGATTATACAATAGTTGGCGTTATTAAAGAGTTGGTTTTATTGCCTAGTATTTTAGGTCAACTAGGAATTTCAATTTATTTATTGGTTAAAATATTTAAGAGGCAAATTGAAATCAGTTTTCAATTAATATTAATTTGGCTTTTTTCAGTATTATTAATTTTTTCTTTTATTGGTTAAATAATTATAAACCGTAATACTTTTTGCAGATATTTATATGGTGAAGGGAATGGCCAATAATTATAAACCCTAATGCATTTACAGAAATTTTTTTATCACCAGCTTTACCGATCAATTTGTTTTCTTTGTCGTTAAAGGAACTGTATAAATAGTTTGTAGATTTTCTCAAGTAAATATATTCTTGAATCATAGATTTAGGATCTCTATCGATTGCATTACCATTTTTAGCATATTCGTTTTCATCGAAACTACTTAACGGATTTAATTCTTTCCTTGCAATCGATAAAGCTCTAAAAGCAAGAATTCTTTCAGTATCTATAACATGTTGAAATAATTGTTTAATAGTCCATTTGCCATCTGCATAAGAAAACCCCCATTTTTCTCTTGAAATGTTAGTCCAAAAATCACAAAGAATTTCATCATGATTTTTAATTAACTCGTTATAATCGTTTCCTTTTGTTAGACTGATGTAATTACTAAAAAACGAAGTATATTCTGATTGTACGGGTCTTGGCATTTCAATTATTGATATACAATTAATTAGATTTGGTGCACCAGTCTTTATAAGAAACTGTTGTGTAATTATCAGATGGATTTATTTTATACCTAATTTCATTTGCATCTTGGTTTTGCTGTATTTCATGAGCCTTGATTATTTCACGAGAACATAAATCGTTACAGAAACAAAACAGAGCTTGTGCTTCAGTAACTCCGGAGCTTAAATATGCTTTTTGAGAGCCTCCTCCTGTATTTTCGTTTGTTAAAGTTATGTAGGTTATGTTTTTAAATTCACTTCCTTCAGCACTTTCAAATTCATCGTCCGACGAGCTACACGAAATAATAATTAATGATAATAGTAATATTAATTTTTTCATTTTATAATGTTTTTAATTTTTAATTCTTTTTTACATTTTTTCCAATAACTGAAAAATGATTTTACACTTTCTTTACTTTCAAAAATCCAATCTCTAGAATCTTCTGTTCCTTCGTAATTATTTAGCGGATGTTCTTTATAAAAAGTATTTTTAATATCATACTCCTTAACTAAATCAAAAAATGAGCCAACATAAATTTGAATACCATTAATATTTTTAGATAATTCAATCGTAAAGTCAATACACTTTTTGGAAACAGGGTAGTTTTCAAAAGTCTTTGGCTCTAAAAGCAAAACTCTATTATAATTTTTTTCTTGCCTCCACACAGGGTCTAGATTATAATAATTGTAAATTAAAGTAGGTAGGTTTTTGTCAATTTGTAAACTTTTCTTTTCTGGGAGTTTAGTTGATAATTTTAAATCAATTGTTTCTTTTAGATCTTTTGGAATTTGTAGTGATTCAAACTCAGAGTAATCTATATCTAAAAAAGTATTTTTTTGATTGGTATAACAATATTTATTAATGTTTTCTTGATTAGCATAATATTTTTTATTGCTATTACTTCCACAAACCCATTGCCAACTTAAAGCATTGCTTCCCCAGTCACCATCAAATAAGTTATAGTACATCCATCTTGCTGGATTTAGCCAGTGACTTTTGGCAACATTGCAAGCTATTGATGCTAAATACATTCTATTATGATTGTGCATATAGCCAGTATCGTAAAGTTCGTTTATACTATTATCAATAGCTTTAATTCCACAATTACCATCAACAAGAGTTTTTGATAGTGAATGATTGCTTACATCATCTTGAATTCTTTTCAAATCAGCATCAATTAGATTATTTTTTTGTTTCCAAATCAATTGCCAATAATCTCTCCAACATAATTCTTGTACAAATTTTTCTACTTTCCAAAATGGAATATTTCTTTCAAGAATTTTTTCAAAAACATATTTTGTTGAAATCAGTCCTCTTGAAATGTATGGGGATAATTTAGTAACTGAACCGTCAATGAAGTTTCTGTTTTTTGAATAATCTAATGGATTAATCAGTTCAATCTTATTTATAATTTCTGAATATTTTGTTTCCATTAATTTTTTAAAATAATTGTGAATTTTTTCTTGGATTGTATATTTTCCTAATCTAAATTTGTTACAATCCAATTATTACAAAAAACATGCAAAACAATTCAAATAGCTCAGGAAAATGTCCATTTATGCACGGTGCAACTACTACGCAAGAAAATTCAGTTACAAAATGGTGGCCAAAATCACTTAATCTAGACATTTTACATCAACATGATTTAAAAACAAATCCATACGGAAACGATTTTAGTTATAAAGAGTCTGTCAAGGAATTAGATTTTAAAGCTATTGAAAAGGACATGCATGATTTAATGACTGAACCTCAAGACTGGTGGCCTGCAGATTGGGGACACTATGGTGGCTTAATGATTAGAATGGCATGGCATGCAGCTGGAACGTATAGAACTGGTGATGGTAGAGGTGGTGCAGGAACTGGTAATTTAAGGTTTGCTCCTTTAAACTCATGGCCTGATAATGGTAATTTAGATAAGGCTAGAAGACTTTTGTGGCCTATCAAAAAAAAATATGGAAATAATATCAGTTGGGCTGATTTATTTATTCTTGCTGGAAATATAGCTTATGAAAGCATGGGGCTTAAAACGTTTGGATTTTCTTATGGGAGAGCGGATATATGGCATCCAGAAAAAGATATTTATTGGGGTTCTGAAAACGAATTTTTAGCACCAAGTGAAGAACGTTATTCCGATCTTGAAGATGCTTCTACACTGGAACAACCATTGGGAGCTACTCATATGGGCTTGATTTATGTTAATCCTCAGGGTGTTAACGGAAAACCAGATCCATTAAAAACAGCTCAACATGTAAGAGAAACTTTTGCACGAATGGCTATGAATGATGAAGAAACTGTAGCGCTTACAGCCGGTGGTCACACTGTTGGTAAGGCCCATGGAAATGGAGATGATAGCGTTTTGGGACCTGAGCCAGAAGGAGCTAACATCGAAACTCAAGGTTTTGGTTGGATTAATCCTAAAGGAAACGGAAATGGAATCGACACAGTAACTAGCGGATTGGAAGGTGCGTGGACAACTAACCCAACAAAATGGGATAATGGTTATTTCGATATGCTTTTCAATCACGAGTGGGAATTAAAGAAAAGCCCTGCTGGTGCATGGCAATGGGAACCTATTAGTATTGATGAAAATAAAAAACCTATTGATGCAAACAACCCTGAAGTCAGACAAAATCCAATTATGACCGATGCTGACATGGCAATGAAAGAAGATCCTATTTATAGAGAAATTTCTTTAAAATTTAAAGACGATCAAGCGTATTTTTCGGAAACATTTGCAAGAGCTTGGTTTAAACTTACTCATAGAGATATGGGCTCAAAAAGTAGATATATTGGACCAAATTTTCCTTCTGAAGAATTAATATGGCAAGATCCAATTCCTGCTGGAAAAACAGATTATAATGTTGAGGATGTAAAAACTAAAATTTCCGAATCAGGTCTTTCAATTTCTGACCGAATAACAGTGGCTTGGGATAGTGCCAGGACTTTTAGAGGTTCAGATTTAAGAGGAGGAGCAAATGGAGCAAGAATTAGTCTATCTCCACAAAATAATTGGGAAGGTAATGAGCCTTCACGTTTATCTAAAACTTTATCTATTTTAGAGCCAATTGCATCTGAATGTGGAATTAGTTTAGCAGATACTATTGTATTAGCAGGGAACTCTGCAGTTGAAGAAGCTGCAAAAGCTGCAGGGTATAATTTAGACGTACCATTTAAATCTGGTAGAGGAGATGCCTCTCAGGAAATGACAGATGAAAATTCTTTCAGTAATCTAGAGCCCTTTGCTGATGGTTATAGAAATTGGATTGATTCTAGATATTCAAATAATGCAGAGGAAATGATGTTGGATAAAACTCAATTATTAGGATTAACTGCACCTGAAATGACTGTTCTTGTTGGTGGAATGCGAGTTTTAGACACTAATTATGGTGGTAGTTCTGATGGTGTTTTAACTAATCAATTAGGGGTTTTGTCAAATGATTTCTTTGTCAATTTAATGGACATGAATAATAAGTGGAGTGTTGTTGGGGATAATAAATACGAGATTATTGATAGAAGTTCAGGTAAAGTAAAATGGACAGCTTCTGCTGTTGATCTTATCTTTGGATCTAATTCAATACTTCGTTCTTATTCTGAGGTTTACGCACAAGATGATAATAAAGAAAAATTTGTAAATGATTTTGTGTCAGCATGGACTAAAGTCATGAACTCAGATATGTTCTAAAAATTATTTTCTGGAATTTAACTTAGAAAGTAATCTTAGTATTTCAAGATAAAGCCAGACAAGGGTGACTAAAAGGCCAAATGCTCCGAACCATTCCATGTATTTTGGAACTCCTTTTTCAGCCCCTTTCTCTATAAAGTCAAAATCCATCACAAGGTTAAGAGATGCAATTATTACTATAAACAAACTCGCTCCTATGCTCATTAAAGACCCATTATTAGGATCTAAAAATGAAATATTAATTCCAAAAAAACCTCCAAAAATACTAAACAAATAAACTAAAGCTATTCCTCCGGTTGCAGCAGCAACTCCAAGTTTGAAATTTTCTGTCACCTTAATGTAGCCTGATTTGTAAACTAATAAAAGTGACACCAATATAGATACTGTCAAAATTATTGCGTTTAGAACAATTCCCTCATACATTTGACCGTACATATAAGAAATAGAGCCTAGTAAAAGTCCTTCAAGTATTGCATATAAAGGAACTGTAATTGGAGCCCAAGTTTTTTTAAATATTGTTATTATAGCGACAATGAAACCTCCTAGTCCTCCGATTATCATGAACATAAATCCATCAGGAACGTATGCAAAATATCCTGCAAATATTAATAATGCCAAAGATATACCAGTTTTGTCTACAGTACCTTGAATAGTCATTACATCATCACGAAGTAAATGACCGCCAGAGGGTCTTTTTAGATTTTGAAATGTTCTAGAATTTAAAGAAGGATTTCCAGACCTGTAAGACATTTGACCTCTCATAGTTTATATTTTTTTCAAATTTAAAAAATGTTTTTGATTTTATAATTTTAACTTTAAAAAGAATTTTTTTAAAATCATTAATTATGAATTATTACCCAACAAATATTAATAATAAGTTTGAATTATTCAGTGAACAATGGCAGCCTAAAGTAATTGCCACAATGAATGATTATGAGTTTAAAATTGCAAAAATAGAAGGTGAATTTATTTGGCATAGTCACAAAGAAACTGATGAAACTTTTATTGTTATTAAAGGAGAAATTGAAATTGAATTTAGAGACGGTATTGTTAAGGTAAAAGAGGGGGAAATTTTTGTAGTTCCAGCTGGTGTTGAACATAAACCAATGTCTAAAAAAGAATCTCAGATAATGTTAATTGAGCCAAAAGGAGTTATTAATACTGGCAACATAGATTCAAATAATTTAACAGCTAAAAATGACGTTTGGATTTAGTTATTATTAGTAATTAATTTTTTTGTCAAGTAGTTAAATCTCAAATAAAGTAAAATTGATGCCGAAAATAATCCTACAAATAAACCAATCCAAATTCCGGTACTCTCAAAAGAAGTGTAAAGTCCTAAATAATATGAAATTGGAAAACCAATAATCCAATATGAAATAAATGTAATTAATGCAGGAATTTTAACATCTTGTAAGCCTCTCAAAGCTCCTAAAATAACGACTTGTAATCCATCAAATATTTGAAAAAATGCAGCTACTAGCAGTAGTTTGGAAGCTATTAGAATAACTTCAGAATTATCGCTTAAGTTCAGTAACTCATTATTATTCAAATACAAGGTTGGTAGCCAGTCCCTAAATATTAAAAAGAACGATGCAAATACAATTTCAATTAAAAAGGTTAAAAATAAAATTGAATAAGCAATTCTTCTAAGTGATACAAAATCTGATAATCCTTTTTGATTTCCAACTCTAACCATAGCAGCGACCGAAAGTCCAATTCCAACCATAAATGTCATGCTAGATAGATTTAAGGCTATCTGATTTGCAGCTTGTGGATTTTTGCCTAAAACTCCACTAATCCATATAGCAGCAGTAAAAATACCCACTTCAAAAAACATCTGAAGTGCTGATGGAAATCCTAAATCAAAAAGTTTATTAGTTATCTTTTTTTCAATTTTTTTAAAATTAAATCCAGTTATATAAGGTTTAAATTTATCTTTCTTTTTGAAAATCATCCATAAAAAGTAAACCATAATAATTCTAGAAAAAAGAGTTCCTATGGCTGCCCCAGTTATTCCTAATTTAGGAAATCCAAATGTTCCAAAAATCAGTAAATAATTTAAAATAATATTTATCACATTAGCTAAAATTGTAGCGTACATTGGGTATTTTGTACTTGAAAGCCCATCTGAAAATTGTTTCAAAGCCTGAAATACGATTAAAGGAATTAATGAAAGAGCGACGAGATTTAGGTACGGAATAGCTAACTCTACGACCTCTTTAGGCTGATCCATGTAATACATTACAGGTTTGAGCAAGAGAATTATCAAAAAAAGTAAAACACTTAAAATAGTACAAAGAATCAAGCCATGTTTAAAGGCGTTTTTACCATCTGAAATATTGTTCGAGGCATCAGCTTCAGCTACTAGAGGAGTAATAGCGGTTGAAAACCCTATTCCCAAAGACATTGCTATAAAAACAAAACTATTACCAAGTGAAACAGCAGCAAGTTCTGCTGTTCCTAGTTGACCAACCATAACATTATCAGCAAAGGCAACAAATGTATGTCCCAACATTCCAAGCATTACAGGAAAGGACAACTTTAAATTATAACGAAATTCTTTAGTATAATTAGCAATCAATTTTTTAAATTTTCACAAATGTAAGTCAGTTTTAATTAGTATTTTAATAAAAATAAGTTCAAATGAAATCTAATTTTTCTAGAATAATACAGGGTTGTATGAATTGGGGTAAATGGGGAAGTTCACTTTCTACTAACGAAATGGAAAAGTTAATTCATTTCAATATAGAAATTGGAATAACTTCTTTTGATCATGCTGACATATATGGTGATTACACTACTGAAAAGGAGTTTGGTGAAGCTTTTAAAAACTCAAGTATTAAAAGAGAGGAATTGCAGTTGATATCAAAATGCGGAATTCAATACGTTGGTGAAACCCGATCAAATAAAGTTAAACATTATCAATATGATTCAGACTATATAATATTCAGTGCTGAAAAATCGATTAAGGATTTAAAGGCAGAATATTTAGATATATTTTTGTTGCATAGACCAAGCCCACTTATGCATCCTGATGAAATTTCTAAAGCTGTTGATCTTTTAATATCACAAGGAAAAATAAAATCATTTGGCCTTTCCAATTTTACAAATTATCAAACTGATTTAATCTCTGCTAATTCTAAAGTTAGCGCCAATCAAATACAGTTCTCCTTATCTTATAACAAACCTATTTTTGATTCCTCTTTAGATTACATGCTGGTTAATAATATAACTCCTATGAGCTGGAGTCCGTTAGGAACGATATTTAAAGATGAAAATGAGAATAATAAAAGAATTCATGTATTGTTAGATGAACTTTCAGTTAAATACAATGTTTCAAAGGATCAATTATTATTGTGTTGGATTTTAAAACATCCATCAAAAATCCATCCAGTAATTGGAACGGTTAAAGCTGAAAGAATTATTGCTGCAAAAGATTCTTTGAGTATTAGACTAAGTGAAATAGATTGGTTTCGAATGTTAGAAACCTACTTAGGGCACAAACTTCCTTAAGAATAAGTTTTTAAATAAGCTTTTTTGACTATTTTTTATCAATTTTAGCTGTTTTTTCATCAATTTTGGCTTTTTTTGATCATTTTAATCAAATTTTTACTCTTTTTTATAAAAAAAATTATCTTAAATAAAGACTTCTTTAAAGTCTTTATTTAAATAAACGATTTTTGTGTATTTTTGATCAATTTTGTCAATTTTTTGATCATTTTTAGCTTTTTTTGATCATTTTAATGAATTTTCACTCTTTTTTGTAAAAAACTTTTTCTTCAATAGATTTCCAAAGCAAAAGCGAAGCGATTGTATTGTATGGACTCCATTTTTTAATAAAACTATCTAGTTTATGTTCTGAAAGTTCGTCAATGCTATAGTTAATTCTTATGCTATTAATTAATGCTAGATCACCTTTTGAAAATATATTTTTCTTAAAAAGTATAAATATTAAAAACATTTCTGACGTCCATTTTCCAACTCCTTTTATTTTAGTCAGTTCTTTTATTACTTCATTTTTATTTATTTTATGAAAATCAGTTTTATTGTTTAAAAAAAATAAATAGGTATTTTTGATATAGTCTACTTTCCTGTATGATATTCCAATAGATTGCATTATATCATTATCGATTTCAACAATCTGAGGAGGAGCCTTGTCACTTATAAGTTCTAGAAACCTCTTCTTAATTGTAATAGCAGCCTTAAAACTTACTTGTTGTTCGATAATTAATAATGCAATAGCTTTAGAGAAATCTGATTCATATCTGTCCTCAAGTGTTATATCATTTTTGAATTTGTCAATCAAAAACGACATTATTTTATCATTTTTCAAATGATTAAATGCATTTGTAAAATCCATTATTTATCGTGAGTATCGTATAGGTACAATGGAAAAGCTAAAGAAAATCCTACTAAAAAAAGACAGATTACATATTTTGTGATTTTAATTTTTTTTCTTTTGGATTGATAAATTAAAAAAATTAAAAAAGCAGATGCCGCTACAGTTAGATCCATTGTTATCATGGATACTGAATGAGGTCCAAAAAAAATATCATTCCAAAACCCGTCCATTGACCATTGATTGTTCTGTAAAAAATTAATTAAATGATAATAAGGAAGAACAACACCTAGTACACATAGGATTAAATATATTTTTTTCATTTCTTTTTCTTTTTTGAAATAATCTCTTGAATATGTTTTTTTATTTTATTAATTCGCATTTTTCTAAACTCAACTTTTTCTAATTTCCCACTAATCTTAGTTCTTAATATTCTTTTTTTTAGTTGATTGATTTTATGGCCTAATTTAGTTAGGTCATCTTTATTTGATTTTCCCATTTTTTCAAAAATTAAGTGTTATTTACTAAAGTTAGTAAATCAATTACATACATAACAAGAATTACTATATTTAAAAAAAAATATTATGGCTTTTATAAAAAAAGAATATTCTGACGGATTTTTTAATGTGGGGAAAAATAATGGTTTTTTACCTAAAAGTATTCCTTTAGAAAAACTTCCTCAGCCTTATTCTATTCTTCAAGATATTCTAGATAAAATGCCAGTTAAAATTAATAATGAATCAGGTTATTTAGATCAACCTGGAGCCATTCATATTGTAGTTAAATCTTTGCCAAATTATTTTGAACAAGTTTCTAACGAAACAGATATTATGTTGATTCAAGCTTTATATAGAGGATACTGTTTTTTAGCTTCAGCATATACTTTAGAACCTTCATTTCAACATTACAGGAAAACTGGCGATTATGGTAAAGCTCAAAATATTCTTCCGATTCAAATCGCTCAACCTTTTGTAGAAGTATCAAAAAAACTTGATGTTTATCCATGGCTTGATTATCATTATGCATATTCTTTAGGGAATTATAAAAAAATTGATAAATCAGGTGACCATAAATGGTCAAACTTAGATATGTGTGTTCGTTTTTCTGGTCAGCCTGATGAAGTAGGTTTCATAATGTTACACGTCGATATTAATCAACATTCTCCAAGTTTAGTAGGATCAGTGATTAATGTTTTACATGCTTTAAAGGATAAAAATTCAACTAATTCTATTAAATTTTTAAAGGAAAATTTCCAAACAATGAAATTAATGAATAGTAGAAGAAGAGAAATGTGGAAAGCATCAAGGTGGAATCACTACAATGATTTTCGTGTATTTATTATGGGGGTAAAAGGAAATGAAGAATTGTTTGGGGACGGAGTATTATACGAAGGTGTTTGGAACGAACCTAAACAATTTAGGGGTCAAACAGGAGCTCAAGATGACATAATTCCCATGGAAGATATTTTTAGTGGTGTTATAAAACATTATCCTAAAAATGAGTTGACAAAATACTTGATAGATCTTAGAAGTTACAGACCTAAATGTATTCAGAATTTTTTTAAGGATTTAGAGGACACCGTTAATGAGTTAAGCGAAGAAGGAATTTCATATATTTTATCAAAACAAAATAATTATGAAGGCTTATGTTATCTACTAGGCGTTTTGGAAGAAATATATCATTTTAGAAATGGACATTGGCAGTTTGTACAAAAGTATATTATGGCTAATACTAAGTATGCAAAAGCAACTGGCGGAACTCCAATCATAAGTTGGTTGCCAAATCAAATGAAAGCAGTATTGAAAGAAATGAATAATGTTATTGATTTAATTGAAATTAAAGATTTGAACTCTGAAGTATGTGATTTATTTAATGGGATTAAAAATGAAATTGACAAAAAAGTAGAACTCTTAGATCACCAACTTGAGTTAATTAATAAAAAATCTTTTTCAGCAGATAAAGTGTTTGAACTTAATAAAAAATATAATCTTTCTGATAAAAAAGATTAATTAATTTTTTCGAAAATACCTTTTTCTTTATTTTTTTTAACATTATTTGGAAGAAAATATTGCCCTTGCATAGTTATATAAACCCCGCTTGAAAGTGATTGAACGAATGATAGCGCACAACCTAAATTAAAAAATCCATCTGAAGAGCTTCCAAATGCATATGGAATCATTGCACCCGTAAGAATTATAGTTTTTTCATTAAGATTTGCTTTTTCAAGTTCTTTTGCAGTCTGAACAATTCTATCTGTTCCGTGAGTTATTATAATTTTCTTTGAATGTGAAGTTTTACATTTTGAAATTATTTTTTTAGTATGAGATTGATTCATTTCCAAACTGTCGATCATCATTAATGTTTCAAAATCTACATTCAATTTACATCTACTTCTTTTCAACATTTCAGGCAGGTGTGTTTTTTCAAAATATAGTTCACCATCTTTATAATTATAACTCTTGTCAAAAGTTCCACCTGTAATAAAAATCTGTATTGAATTATCCATTTTATAGTTCTTTTGCTAAAAGCATATATATTGGAAAATGATCGCTAAACCCATCTAAAAATTTTCCTCCTGCAAAACTTTTAAAAGGATATCCCTCATATTTACCTTCTTGATTTATTAGATATTTTTTGTTAAAAACTCCTGCTTTTAAAAAAAAATGTCCTGAATTTTTTAAAAGTTCACTGGAAATCATAAATTGATCTAACATATCCCATTTTCCTCTGTAATTATAACTCCCAAACCCTTTTTTATATAATTTTTCGGTTGGGTTAAAAAGCTCATCTCTATTGATTTTTGATTTGTTTGCAACAGTTTTTAAAATAGGCTTGATGCTCTTGTCTGTTGGGTTATCATTAAAGTCACCCATATTTATAATTTTAGCCTTAGAATCTGTAGCTAAAATAGAATCTATTATTTTTTTGTTCAATTGACTAGCTAGAATTCTTCCTTTTTCACTTCGCATTCTACCTCCAGATCTAGAAGGCCAATGGTTAACAATAAAATGAATTAATTCTTTATCTAAATATCCAGAAACTAAGAGATGATCTCTTGTAAAATCAGTTTCTCCATTCTCTCTTTTTAAGTAAAGCGAGTATGCTTTTGTAAAAATAGGCGTAAACCTATTTGTATTAAAAAGCAAACCTACGTCAATTCCTCTTTCATCAGGGGAGTCAAAATGAACAATACCATACCCTTGATTTTTTAATTCTTCGTTATTAATTAAATCTATAAGAACCTTCTTGTTTTCAACTTCACAAAGACCAATTATTGAAGGAGAAGTGCCTACTATATCTTTTCCAATTTCTGAAATCACTCGTGCTATATTTTTTGACTTTTTAAGATAAATATTTTCTGTCCACTTATCCCTTCCATTAGGTGTTCTGTCATCATCAAAAGTTTTGGGGTCGTCTAATGTGTCAAAGAGATTTTCAACATTATAGAATGCTATTGTATTTACACTATATTTTTTTGACGGATTTAACTGAGCCCAACACAGAATAGGGATTAAGGTAATTAAGACTGAAAATGATCTAAACATGTATTTTATTTATATTTAAAATTACAAACATTTTAATTGATAAATTTTATGTTTTTAAAATAAACTAACTATAATTTTCAATGTAATAGGATTAATAAAGCGTTTCTTCACATCTGGATGATGCAAATGAAAAATTATTTGTATTAATTTTTTCATTTTGTACTTTATAAGTAGTTTCGTGTAAAAATTTAAATAAATGAAAAATACGATTATTAAAATTGTAAGAATTGGATTAAGAATACATTCTTTATTTCATTTATTAGAATTTATTTCTGCTTTGTATGAAGAGGCATATATTACGGCAACAATTGCATTTATTGCTATGTTCTTAGAACTTTTAGCAAGTTTTTTAATCCCTAAAGAACACATACATATTAAGCCATTAATTTCCGATGTTCATGAATCTTGCGATGAGAAATAAACATGCGATAAGGTATGTTTGTTTTTTTTATTAAATTTGAAGTAATAATTAAAACTTTAAAAATATTTTTATGAAAAAAATTAATTTATTAATAACACTTTTATTTACTGTAATTACGTACTCACAGATGATAACATACACATCTGTAAGATTAGATGATGGGCAAAATGATGCATATGTTGATGTAGAAAAATTTTGGTCAAAAATTCATGAGCAAGCTATTAATGACGATTTAGAAACAGGCTGGATGATTTGGAAAGTTATACCTGTAGAAGGAGATGAGAATGCTGCAAATCAACCTGATTTTTTAATTATGAATTTTTATAAGGATTCAGTTCAAATGAATAATAATGTTGATTTTTATAAATTAGGAAGAAGCGTGTACAATAAATTATCAAAGAAAAAATTTGATAAAATATGGGAAGAAGGTCCCTACGGAACAAGAAATTTTTATCAACTTGAAAGGTTAGATAATACAACTTGGCTTTTTGGAGATCTTGAAATTGGCACAATGCTTAGTTTAAATGCATTTAAACAAACTAATGAAACTTACGAGCAATACGAGATGGAATTTTATAAGAAATGGCATAACAAAGGTATTTTAAACGGTTCTAGAAAGTGGTGGGAATTTAATAGAGTATTGTCTAGTAGTGAGAATGGAAATAAAGAAATTACCCATGTTACACTTGATATGATGGGTAAAGAAATTCCTGAAGAGGAAGCAGAAAAGGCTTGGGGCACACCTACTTTTAGTGATAGAATGATGTGGAATAATGGATCAAAAACTAGAGAAATGATTAACCAGGTTAATCTTGAATTAGTAATGTATAGATTTAAATAAACTATAGAACTTAAATTTTTAAATACAAAAAAAGCCTGCTTGTCATACAAGCAGGCTTTTTAATTTTTGGTTAATAATCTATGATTATTTTCCTTTTACAAATGGTAATCCAGTTTTTGGACTTTCAACAACTTGCTTTCCAGCAGGTAAGTCACATGATTCTGCTCTTTCATCTTTTGAAAAATAATAAATAGTTTGGTTTCTACCACCTTTTAATTCTACATCTTTAGAATTTAAAAAGTAACTTTTTCCTTTAGTGTTTGTGTGTTTGTATCCCATTGTATTGTTTTTAGTTAAACATTAATTTATACTAATCTATAAAAAAATATTCTTATCTGGAATAAATTTTTCTACTCTGGGGAATAAATTTGTTAATTACTTTTTTTTACTTATTTATTTTGTTTTTTTCTTTTCTAAAAATTTAATGAATAATCCACAATAACAATTTTATGTAAAAACCTGTTAATCAGTATTTTATAATTCAATCTATTATTTATTATTAAATATTAATTTTTTATTATTTATAGAGGAGTTTTAGGAAAGAAAAATAATTACTTTTTTAAAAACTGTTGACAACTATTAGTTTTAATTATATATTTTTGAGGATAATCAGGTAATAACCAGTCTATTTAATCTAAAATCTTATGTTTTTCAATTCTTACACATCTCATCTTATTGCAATATTATTTATGGTTATTTCAATAAGTTCTTTTTCTCAAGAGTATTCTGAAAAGAATATAATAGATGTTGCTAATTCTATTGTTAATGACTCTAATTCGTGTGTTTTTATCACTCTAGATTCTAATAATAATCCAACATCTAGGCTAATGGATCCTTATATATATAACAATAATTTTGAAATTTATTTAGTTACAAACCCTAATTCTAGAAAGGTATCTCATATAAGAGATGATAACCGAATTACTTTAAACTTCACCTCTAAAGATGGAGGAAGTTATGTCTCAATTAACGGAACAGCTAAGCTTATAAATGATTTAAACCTTAAAAAAAAGTTTTGGAAAAGTACCTGGACTCCATACTATAATAACTTAGATAAAGATTGCATTCTTATAAAAATCACACCTAAATCATTGGAATTAGTTAGCTCATCAAATATTGTTTTAAGTGATCCATTTACATGGAAGCCTGCAACAATAATTTTTTAGCCTTAATCTTTTAATGTTATTTCAATAATAGTATCTATATCATTCATTTGATCCCTATCCAAATTAATAGTTAAAACAGATTTTTTAAATTTAAAATCAACTTTTAAATTACTGTTGTAATATGCAACTTTTTTTATTTTTTCGTTTAAATCGTTAATTATTAATTGATTTTTTTTAAAATCTAATATGTGAAGAAAAATTTTATTTCCTTTTCTAGTTGATACAAGTTTTTCTGTTGGGTTTATTGGGCCTTTTCTAGTGCCATAAATAGTTTCCCCATTTTCACTAACCCATTCTCCAATTTTTTTTAATGATTTAATATGTTCTTCTTGAATCTCTCCATTAGGCATTGGACCAACATTTAAAAGAAGATTACTTCCATATCCTGCAGCTTTAATTAAATATTGAATTAATTCTTTTTTAGATTTATGTTTTCGATCTTTCAAATTAAAACCCCAAGAACCATTAATTGTTTCACATACTTCTAAAGGAAGAGATCCTATATCTTTTTTTGAAGTTGCAAAATCTTTTGTTCCTTTTCCTGGTAGATCTTTTTCAAACATCTGGAAATCTTCCCCCTCGTTTGGAGCTAAATGATGGTTGCTTCCAATTAGTGCTCTAGGTTGAAGCTCATGAATTAAATCGTAGACTTCTTTTAATTTGAAATCAACTTTTATTTTACCAAACCTTTTTCCATCCCATTCATGTTGGTCCCATTGACCATCAAACCAAATTCCTCCAATCTCACCATAATTAGTCAATAGTTCCGTAAGCTGAGCTTTCATAAAAGCTATATAATCTTCCCATTTTCCTTCTTTTCTTCCTTCAATTCCATTTCCTGTTCTTCCTCTTGGAAAATAATCATCCCTGTTCCAGTCAAGTTGAGAATAGTAAAAGAATAGCTTAATGTTATGTTTTCTACATGCTTCAGCTAACATCTTTAAAACATCTTTTCCATAGGGAGTCTTTTTTACAATATTATAATCAGAAGCCTTTGAATCAAACATTGAAAATCCATCGTGATGTCTACTGGTTATGGTAATATATTTCATACCAGCATTTTTTGCCATTAACACCCATTTTTCTGCATTATATTTTGTAGGATTAAAAAACTTAGGTAGTTTTTCATATTCGTTTATCGAAATATTCTGATTATTCATCACCCACTCTCCATCACCAAGTACACTATAAACTCCCCAATGAATAAAAAGTCCAAATTTTGCATCTTGGAACCATTTTCTAGCTTCTAAATTTTCTTTTGAGGGTTTGTACTGGGCATTACTTAACATCCCTGTAAAAACTATAATAATTAATAAATATTTTTTCATGATAGAACAGTTAATTGTATATTTAATTTAATATGAAAATACTAAAATGGTTTTTATTTGTAATCTTTTCAATACTCTCACTTATAAGTATAGTTGTAGTTTATTTAATGTATAATAATTTATCTTTTATAGATTATCCTTATGTCGTATCAGCAATTGTTTTTGCTTTTTTAGCATTAATCGCTTACAGGTATAAATTAAAATAATTTTAGTAAATAACCTTTTGTATTTCTTTCCAGGTAACTAACTTGATATTATTCTTTTTAATTGCCTGTTTGAAGTTTTCACTTGAAACTACATTCATATCTAAGTTTCTCCATTTTGATCCATAATTAGGATGCTCAACGGTGATTTGTTGCATCTCCTCATTGTCATAACCTAGATGAACTATTATTTCATTAAGTCCTGGTTTTAAATTTTCAATTACGTTCAAGTAATAATTACTCCAGTCATTGAATTCTAAATTTGGAAGAGCCATATACATATTTTCAACTATCACTACGTTTTCAGGTTTTGGAAAACTTTTGTCAAAGTGCACAGCAACCTCCTTAGGAATAAAAACTGGAAGTTGATTTTCTTCTCCAATATCTAAATAAGTCTTGAAAATTTCTTGATCAAAAAACAGAGCACCCTCATGGCTATCAATATGAGTTGGGTTAATGCCAATTGAATATGCTAAATCAATTTGAGCTTGTAGTTCTTTTTTTACATCCTCAGGGTTAGCGTTCAAGGTAAATTTTCTTTTATTTTCATGAAGATTACCTCTTTTATCTAACATTGAAGTAATTAGATTTGACTTTGTCACTCCATCCCATTTGTAATCTCTCCACTCGCTTGTTACTGTTAAATGGAGCCCTAAATCAATATTTGGATTATTAATAGCAAAGTCTCCAACATCATCAATAAAATCACATGTCATCATAACGCTACCAGAATTAACTAACCCTTGCTTAAGAGCTTTAAAACTTGCTTGATTTACAGAATTAGAAAGTCCAATATCGTCAGCATGTAGAATTAGTAATTTATCTGTTTTTAAGTAACCCAGTTTTTCAGCTAAATTTTCATATTGCTTATAATTAGTCTTACCTAATATAAATTTATAGGCAACTTTTGGATTATAAATTGGAATCTCGTTTAATTCAAAATATATAAAAACTGTAAGAGAAAATCCTAGTACAGCAAACATGCCCCATTTAATAACTTTTAGTATATAATTTAATAATTTCAAAATACTTAATCTTTTGTTCCAGGTAAGTTCATAGGAGTGATTTGTTTCCAATTAAATTCAGCTTTTATTTGTTTTGGATATATTTCATCCAAATTATTTGCATCGTATAACCTTCCATCTTTCATGACCATATTAATTGAATTACTATGTCTTATATTTTCTAAAGGATTTTTATCGAGGATAACTAAATCTGCTAATTTCCCTTTTTCAATACTTCCTAAGTCATTTTCAAGTCCTATAGCCTCGGCGCCAATAATTGTAGCAACTCTAAGTGCATCGTGTAAATCAAGACCACCTGCTTGCATGCTCCAAAGTTCCCAATGATAACCAAGACCTTGAAGTTGTCCGTGAGATCCAACACCAACTATTCCACCCCTTTCAACTAAATCCTTTATGAATTTTCCCTGTTCTTCAAAAACATACTCGTCCTTGTGAAACCATCCATCATTTCTTCTTCTTGATTTTGCATCTAAATGTGCTTTTGGAGTGAAGTAGTTTAATTTAGCGTCTCCTTGAACGTCTTCTGTAGCATAATAGTAATTCTCAGCCCAAGGGCCACCATAAGAAACTAATAAAGTTGGTGTGTAGGCCATTTTAGATTTTGCCATCACTTCAACTAAATCATCATATACAGGATAAATAGGAATGTTATGTTCTTGACCAGGGTAACCATCTAGCATTTGATTAATATTTAATTTAATATGTAATGCTCCCTCTGTAGTTGGCATAAGTTTTTGCTCTTTAGAAGCCATTAAAATCCATTGTCTATGCTTTCGATTCCCTGTTCGATACATTTTAATTGTCTTTGTATTGTAGTACTTTGAGTACTGTTTAAGGATATCTTTTGTCTGATCTAAACTTTTTAAATTATATCCCCAAAAACCCACTCCAGGTCCAGTTGAATAAATTCTAGGACCATGCATAAGGCCAGCATCGACCATGTCTCCATATGATAATATGTCGGTAGTACCAGTTTGTGGATCTCTGACCGTAGTCACTCCGTATGCTAAATTAGCTGCAAATGACCACGTCTCAGCTTTATGAACGCTTCTAGAAACTCTTACATGAGCATGAGTATCAACAAAACCAGGAACTATTGTTTTTCCACTTAAATCGATAGTTTTAACATTAACCCATTCAGATTCTTCCATCTGAATCTTATCAGCTTCTCCAACTTCAATAATTCTATTATCTTTTATTAAAACTTCGCCATTTTCAATAACTTCCTTTCCCTTCATTGTTATTATTCTGGCATTTTTTAAAAGAACTAAACCTTCAACTTTATTTTTAGTTATATAAGTCTTAATTTCAATTTCAGCAGCTTGATAAGGCTCTACTTTATCTTTTTTGTCTGTTTTTGATTCTTTTTTATCACTGTCTTTTTTATCTTTTAATATTTTTTGCTCATCAGCTTTTGCAATAGGAATGTTATAATTAAAAAGTGATTTTCCAAGAGAAAAATATACATTATCTCCATTAGCCCCCCAAGAAGCAAATTCACCTCCAAACTTGGTTAACTTTCTAGCTGGAAAACTTGATTTTTTTGGATTAGAAACATTAATGGATAAATCTTTTAATCCAGAATAAGGAATTGTAACAACATATACATCATTATTAATTACAGCTAATGCTTCATCTTTTTTAGGTGATTTTATTACATATGTTGCGGCCGATGCTGGAGATTTTCTTCCTGGAGTTCCGTAAACTGAAATTCCAGTAACTTTTAAAATCTTTTTTTCATCTGTTCCGTCCCATCTTATTGAAGATAAACCGTTGCCTCTGCTAGACAAAAATATTCTTTCAGAACTTTTTATAAAATGAGGGTTTGATCTCCCTTTAGTTTTATCAATAAAATTATTTACCCCTCCTTTTGAAGAAATCCACATCAATTTTGAATCCACTCCTAATGAACCATAATTATCAAATTCATTTTCAGAAGCCTTTACAAAAACTATTCTATCTCCAATATTATTCCAAATTGGAAAAGAATAAACACCATTTTCAATTGTAAGTTTTTGAACTTTATTTTTACTATTTAAAGATGCTTTATAAATCGCTCCCCCATCTTTTTCATCCCACGTAACGAATGCAATTTCATCTCCTTTAGGACTCCAAACCGGCATACCTTCTCCTGAACTTAAAGCAGTTAACCTTTTAGGCTCACCATGTGGAAGATTTTTTATATAAATCTTGCTAAACGAAGTATAAGCTAATTTTGATCCATCAGGCGAAACTTTTGGATCTCTAATTTGATTAGAAAGTATTTTATCAGTATCTACTATCGGATAATTAAATTTTAACTGCGGACCTAAATCAATTTCTTCATTAACTTCAAAAGGAATATTTATTGCATTTCCACCCTCTATTGGAAGTTTATTTATTTTTCCACCATAAGATGCAATTAAAAACTTACTGTCAGGTGTGAAGCTCATTACAGGAATTGATCCTAAGGTGTTTTGAGATTCAATATCATCTTTTTGTATTGGATAAGCTAACCATTTTTCATCTCCAGAATTTAAATCTCGAGCTACTAAACCAGTTTTATCATTCCACCTAGACCCATATACCAGCCATTTTCCATCGTTGGATAAGGTTGGTGAAAATGCAGAACCGTATCGACTAACAATATTTTCTATTGTACCAGTGTCCCTATCGTATCTAGCAACAGACATCTGAGGAAATTTAGCATTATATTGCCATGCTCCAGATTTTCTGGCAAACCATATGTATCTGTCATTTCTTCCAACTGCCACATCACTTACTTTTAAATTAGCCGGTTTTTTTATTAATTCAACTCCTTTACCACCAGACTTATGATTTAAATATAATTTAGAATTTCTACCACCTTTTGCACTTATAATATATTCACCATCATTAGTCCACTCTGCAGTTTCCATAAACAAATCATCTCCTTTAGTAACTTGAATTGAGTCCCCAGTTTCTAAATCTAGTATCCAGGCGTTAGGCCCTCCAGATCTATCAGAGACTATTAAAAGATTTTTTCCATCAGGCGAAAATTTTGGATGAGCATCAAACGCTAACCCTCTTGTAATTCTTTTTGCTTTACCACCCTGAATAGGAAGAGTATAAATATCTCCCAATAAATCAAAGGCTATAGTATTTCCGTCAGGGCTTACATCAAGAGACATCCACGTTCCTTCATCTGTATTTATAGTAATTTTTCTTTCTGGTTTTAATGGAAGTAAAGCTTTTTTCTTTTCAGATTTTATAGTGTCTTTTTCTTCAATGTTAACTTTATTATCAGGATTTTGAGAAATTAAAGTGTGATTAGAAAAAAAAGCAAATATTAGTATTATAATAATATGTTTTTTCATTTTAATGGAAGTTTAGGTAAACCTGAAGATATAAAAATAAATCCATAACTGATATCCTATTGTTTTAGTTGAAATCTGGCATTAATATTGTTTATATTTACAAAAAAAAATCGCTAAGGTTTAATGAAGATTTATTTTAAAAATTTAATTTTTTTATTTTCTTTTTTTCTTTCCAGTTCTATTCAAAGTCAGGAGGGACTTCCTATATATACAGATTATCTAACCGAAAACTACTATCTATTACACCCTTCAATGGCTGGGGTTAATTTAGAGGGTATTAAAATTAGAATGACCTCAAGAAAACATTGGTTAGATCAACCTAATGCTCCAAATCTTCAAACCTTTTCTGCAGATGCTAGATTAAATGATAGAAGTGGAGTTGGAATGATTTTATTTAAAGATGAAAACGGTTACCATGCTCAAACAGGTCTTTCTTTAACCTATGCTCATCATATCAATTTTAACGAAGATAGAGCCAGAATGAACGAACCAAATTTATTTAATTATGGTTCTATAAATCAATTGTCATTTGGAATAAGTATTGGTGGAGTTCAAAATTCTCTAGACCAATCCTCTTTTGTTCCTTTTAAAGGAGAGTATGACAAGCTTATAACTGGCATAATGGAAAGTTCAGGTTATTTTAATATGGATGTAGGAGCTTCTTATGTGAACTTTAATTATTTTGCCCATTTAACTCTGAAAAATGTTTTGTTTTCACCTTCTAATATTTATGGGGAGGAAGTTTATGATTTTTCAAAAAACTATACTAGCTTTATTAAATACGTAGCTTCTTTTGGTTATTTATTTTTTACTGAAACACCATTTTCTTTTGAGCCTTCTCTTTTATTTCATGGATCAAAACTTACTAGTGAAAAAGCAATAGATTTAAACTTCAAGTCTTATTACAACCTCGATTACGGCTACATGTGGCTCGGACTTTCCTACAGACAAAGTTTTGATGGCGTTCAGTATAGAAATGAAGGTAAAACAGAAAAGCAAACCTATCAACTTGTTACTCCAATTTTTGGTATCTCTTATAAAGATTTCGTCTTTTCCTACAACTATTCATATCAAAAAGGGAATATAGTTCTTGGAAATGGAGGGTTTCACCAATTGACTTTAGGATATAATATTAATCTGTTTAATTAATTTCCTCTTATAAGGCTAAAGTTACCTTTGAATTCTCGTCCGTCTTCCGATAAGTAAACCCTAAACCAATAATCTGTCGCAGGCATTGGTTTACCTAAATAAGTTCCGTCCCAACCTTCACTTAAAGGATCGAGTTGTTTTAATAACTTTCCGTACCTATCAAATATATATACTTTACTGTCTGCATTAAAATCTGAACGGATCCCAAGAATTTTCCAGGTCTCATTAACTCCATCATTATTTGGTGTGAAGTATTTTTTATAACCGATTACAGATACTGTAATTTCAAGTATTCCACAGCCATAATCGTAGTAGTAGTAACTATTCTTGTCTCTTATATAAAGGCTGTAAGTTCCAGGTTCAAGATTTGTAAAATCAGAATTAGAATTGGGATCTGATGTATAATTAAAATTATCTAAACTAAATTCATAATCACCTATACCTAGTTCTGGTATATTATTGATTTTAATAGTATTTGTATTATCGTTTGTTAAATCAATTACTTCAATGAAATTATTGTATTCACTGTCTAAAACATCTCCATCCTTATCTAAATCAATACTAGCCATTTCTGATTCAGTGACCGTTATACTTTTTTCTCTTATACAAAAAGTTACAGGATCTTCAACAACAACAGTATAAACACCACCTTTGTCAATTTTAATAGTTCCTGTAGCTTCATTAAAGCTAGCATCAGCAACCCCATTTAAATCTTTTCTGGTCCATGAATAACTATAAATAGAAGGGTCATTTGCACCTAACCAATTGTATGTTCCAATCTCAATTGGATTGTCAGGTAGAGGATTTAAACAGACAACAGTTTGGTCTTCTATATCAAAACTTGGAAGAGGATTTACTATAAAATCAATTCTAACAGAATTCTCACAAGCAATTCCATAACCAGCACTAATTGGATTAGTTAAATCTACAATAATATAATCTCCTGTTTCTGCAGTAATAGTTGGCGGAAGCTCGTCAGCTGGTAATCCCGTTGAAATTACAGTGTCGGTCTTATCATACAGTGTAAATACGTATTCAAAATTATTAAAATCTTGTTGAGCTAAACTTCCTGTAATAGCAGGATCTTTAAATAAATTATTTTTAAAATCGTCAAGATTTATTGTGAACACTGTTTTTAGATCATAGTCTGTTCCAGACAATACATCATCACAATCTTCTAAAACAATCCCTGAAAAAGGAGTAGGAGACTCAAAGACCATAAATGTAGCGGAACTTGAACTTATAAACGGGGCTGTTACACCAACGGTATTTGTTAAGGTTACACTAATTGGTTGATTGGTCAGATTAATTGTAGCAGGTAAAATACTAGTTACAACAGGATTTCCACTATCATCATCATAACTATATTCAATATCAAATGTTG
>CAJJCV010000029.1 GCA_905182765.1 Cryomorphaceae bacterium BACL29 MAG-121220-bin8
CTGTATTTCATTTCACCTTGACGCTTATCAAAATACCACATACCTTTAATTCTATAAGCTGTGATATCTATTGATTTTAATTCTTCAGCTGGGGTCTTTACACCATTTATTAGCTCAGTGAACGAAACAACTTCCATAACATCATTAAAAGACATCTTGTCCTTAAAATTATCGTTTCTATCAAAGTATAATTCTGTAATACGCTTGTTAATTATATTTTCTTTTAAAATTCTCCAAAGTGACTTTCTATTTTTTGCATAGGTCTCGTCATTAACAGGAAATAATAATGGGAAATTTAATTTCTCATTTAAATCAATTTTTTCGTAAACAATCTTAGACCAAAGAATATCTCTCTCGTCTATGTAATCAAACTCCAAAAAAGAATCATTGTCTGATTGTTTTTGATCAAAATTCTGAATACCAATTTCAGAGGGAGTTGTTGCGTTTAAAATATTAGCTTGCGCAAATGAATTAACGCTAAACACTAAACAAACAAGAAGTATTAAATTTTTCATTCTAGAATTACTATAAAATCGTTTACAATATAGTTAGGATTTATAAAATCCCCATCTTTAGCATTTGCTTTGATGTTAGATATTCTAACCACAGTTCCTCTACCCTGACTATTTATATCAGCGACTGCCTTAGAATTATTTCTAGCAGTATTTCCTTTCACTGTTTTTGATGGAGAATTACCAACTTTTATATCAAAAGAAGTAACCTCAATAATAAAGTCATAAAGAAAATCCTTAGGCTTATTTCCCGTAATCATCCCGTTAGACAAATATCTTTTAGGAATGTTTTGAGTCGGCTTATAATAGTTGTCGTTCACTTTAACTGAGCCTATTCCTGGTGGTGGCTCCAATATTCTAAACTCTCCACCATCGAATTGTTTTCTTTCTCCATTTAAAACTCCAGAAACAGAAACTTTCATGGATTTTTTAGAGAAATCACTAGTAGGAACAGCGCCCCATCCACCTTTTTTTAGTTTAATAAACTCTCCATTATTACTGGATGGCCTAATTGAACTTTCAGCAACACCTGGAATTGATATTGAAGAAGGATTTCTTAATCCTCTATAAAAGACTTTCATATTATCAGCTGAAACTACTGCTGAATTAGGTTCTTTAATAACAACTATACTTTGATTTACTGGAATAGAAACAAGTTCCTGGCTATCCGCATTTCTTTTAGTAACTGTACCTGTTAACTCATAAGTACCTGGGGACGATAGCTTTTTGTTTAAAACCACCTTTCCACTTTCAATCTTGTATTCACTAGATCTTAAAGGTTTTCCGTTAATAAATAACTCAACACCATCTGGCTTAAAGCTTTCATCTTTTTTCCCCATTACTATAGCAGCATCAATAACATCAGTAGTATAATAAACAGGCTTAGAAGTTTCTAATAGGGTTTGAAAAGTATTAAAATTAAGCCCTTTGTTTTGAACAGCGTTTAATATTTGAGTCAATACTTTGTTTTCAATATACCTGATATCGGACTGAATCTTTGTAAGTTTTGAAATTGAAGCTATCATTGGGAAGCCTTGAAAATTATATTCTAAAAATGGAGATTCTGTCCCTTCACTTGTTACAACTTTTTCAGAATATTTAAACCTGTTAGAAATATCATCTTTAATTGAACCAAAATCATAGTTTATTTTAGTTTCTTTTTCTGAATTCAGTTCCATATTAGAAATCTGATCAAGAGTTTTATTGATGGCAGAGGGAAAATTAGTAAACTTATTCAAAAACATGTCTCCGTTTTCAGTATACACATCTCCAATGAAAAAATATTTATCTAGAGTTTGTGATTTATCCATAATTTGGTAATCTGTCATCAAGATTATCGAATCTCTGTTTGACTTCACTCTAACCTCTTTTTGATAATTATTTTGATCTTCACTAATTAGTGAATCTTTTATGGTTTTTATAAAATCATAAAAGTCATCAGAAACGTTTTTCATTTCTCCAACCATTTCTGCTGCAATTTTATAATCTAAGTTATCAGAGTTAGAACTTATCTGATCGTAATTTATTTTAGAAGAAGATTCTAATTCAACGATTGAAGATTCTAAATCATCATTTAAAATACCAAGAGTTGCTAAGACTTCTTTGCTAATATTTAATGCTAGCATAGCAATAAACACGAGATACATCATGTTTATCATTTTCTGTCTAGTATCCGTTTTTCCAGCCATAAATTATTTGTTCATTCCTTCAAGCATTGAAGAATACTTAGCATTAAGTTCATTTATAGTAGCCTTCATTTTCGTAAGCTCTTCTCCTAAACCTTCAGGGATATTCATAGAAGAAGTAGAAGAATTAACTTCGCTTAAAGATTTATTTAATGAATCGTATAATTCATTAATATTAATAAGTTTTGAAGCTGCAGAAGATAAATTGTCATTATAATTATTAAGATTTTCATTAATGTCTTTTGGAACCGAAAAAGATTCAGTTGCAGCTGTTGCAGCACTCAAATTTTTATTTAATGAGCTTAATCCACTTACCGTCTGATCAACAGCTTGTTGCAAGGATTGAGTTTCAGCCTCTATAGTTTGAAGACCTTGATCTTCGACTGATGAATCTCCTGTCATAAAACCTTGAATACCAGAGATAGAAAAAATTATAGCTTCTGTTACAAGTCCAGCAGTTAACCATTGATTTCCTGTAAAAAGAAAATCACTGTGGGTAATTTTTAATAATGCACCTATAATTACAATCGAAGCTCCAACTCCAAACATTAACTCAATCCAATTATCAGGTATAAACTTTTTTCTTGTATTTGCCATTTTTTAATAAATTTTATAATTATAACATAAAAATTAGACCATCAATTTTAAAGATGGTTTAAAATATTTTATTTTGATTCTTGTCAATCCCAATGTCTTCACCAAGATAATCTTGTACTGTCCTAAAACCAACATAGGATCTTTTTTGATCTTTGTATTCATAATCTCTAGTACTAACTCTTAAGAAATATGCAACATCTTTCCACGAACCTCCCCTAGTGACTTTTCTCAAGTTAGTAGAATCAGAAATATTGGGATTTAAACCTGAATCAAACGTATACGATCCCTTATCATACGAAGACTCTGTCCATTCCGAAACATTTCCTGACATATTATATAGACCATAATCGTTTGGCCAATAAGATTTTGCTTCAACAGTATACAAGGCATTATCAGCAGCATAATCTCCCCTGTTGGGTTTGAAATTAGCTAAAAAACAACCTTCAGCATCAGTAGTATATGGACCTCCCCAAGGATATGTTCCAGATTCTATTCCTCCTCTTGCAGCATACTCCCATTCAGCTTCACTTGGTAGTCTAAAAGATGCTACTCTTTGATCATTTTTTGATTTAGATTTTTGATATTTATTTTTATACATCGTTCTCCAGTGAGCAAAAGCCTTTGCTTGCTCCCAGGAAACTCCAACAACTGGATACTCGGAATAAGCGTCATGCCAGAAATAATCATTATGCATTGGTTCATTATAACTGTAAGAGAAATCTTTAATCCATGAGGTTGTATCAGGATAAATTTCAATTGACTTTTCTTTGAAAAATTCTTTCCTAGATTCAGTATCAGATTTTATTGCAGATTCTGCATCAAAAGTTGTGTAATTATATATTATTTGTTTAGTGTCAAATATTCTATCTGAATTGTACGACTCTTCTTTAGGTAAATAAAATCCGGTACCTTCAATCACGCCTTCCATAACTTCGGCATAAGCCAAATCAGGATATTCGTCTCTTTGCCATGCAATATCGATATCAAAATTTAAATTAAACGTTTTTTTATCGTAAGGATTGATTCCAAAAGAGTTTTGTTCTTTATATAATTCATAACCACTTTTATCTTCATCACTAATTTCGGCAATAGGCTGGTAGACTGGAAAATAAGAGTTGATACTATTGTCTTTATCTAATTCTTCTTGAGTAGGAGTTTCTCCAATTTCTTCAAGAGCACGAACAGCTAAAGCCTGCCTAACAATAGAATCTTTTACCCAATTAACAAATTGTCTGTATTCTCCATTAGTAATTTCGGTCTCGTCCATGTAAAATGCTTTTACAGAAACTGTGCTTACAGGTGCGTTTTGAAGACCTACAACATCATCATCAGACATTCCCATTAAAAACGAACCGCTTGGAATTAAAACCATTCCAGTTGGTTTGTCTGGATAGAATTTTTTGCCTTTAACACCAATTAGTTCACCCCTATCTGAGCTAGAACAACTAACAAAAATTAACACTGATATTAATAAATAAAATATTTTTTTCACTAAGTGTAAATTATTTAAGTTTATAAATTTAATAATATTATTGATACCTGCTTCAAATTTCATACCAATTATATAAATTCTCTTTTAAGTAACATCAATGAACGATCAGATAACATTTCATTGCACGCCATTAAATAATCTCTTTTATTACAAGGAAAAAAAGAAAAAATGTTTTGTATTTTGCTTTTATCAATAAATTCAACCCACCATTTTTGGGTTAACTCACTCTTGTAAAACTTTAAATTGGTTCCTTCACAGAGTACATTATATGTATGACCATTAAAATTAGTGGAAGCTGGATCTTCTTCTACTCTTAAACAGAATCCTTCAATAAAGTACCAAATTGATTGGGACAATAAAGCGCAAGATATACTACTGTCAAGTAATTCAAAAAACCCAACAGAATCAATATTATTACTCATTCCAGCATATCTCAAAACAGAACACAGCTGATTACTTTCAAAACCATTTGGATAATTATGAGCAAAGTTTAGTTCAGATGCTTTAATTGATTTAAAATCTACAGTTAATAAATTTGCCTCTCTTAAAACAGGCTCTACAATTTTAATATTATCAGTTATCTCACCAAGTCTATGATATTCGAAATTAAACTTATTTAACAAATCCATTTCTTCTTGAGAGTTTAAAAAGGTTTGATATCCTAGATTACAAAAATGATTTAATGAGTTGTTTTTCTCCATTATAATTTTTGACATATAAGAACTTGAACTGAACTGCTTTTTAATTTTTCCAAAATCAAACTTATTGTCAACTGAACAAATATTTACTTTTTTATGTTTTTTTGATAATGATTTATATAATGAGAAAGTAAAATCTTGGCCACCTCCAATAAAAATAACAACTATGTTTTGATTAATTAAATCTTTGTGAAGTGACTCAATAGCAAAATACGTATCGCTATAACTCTCACCAGAAATAACATTTCCAAGATCTAAAATGTTAGCACTCCAATTTCCGTAAAACAATGAGTAAAACTCTTTCCTGAACTTGTCTAAATTTAAAAATCCACTGCTAACTTCATCAGAATTTCTGTATTCATTTAACCCAATAATAGCAATATCAATCAACGAATAATCCGATTTTTCAGAATCAAATAATGTAATATTGGAACCCAGTGTGTTTGGAGAGAGATTATTTTTAAACTCAATAAGTTCCTTGCTTATTGAAGACAAATAGCTATTAATCATAACTATTTTTTTGATTTAGATTTTTTTGTTTTTTTCTTTTTAAAAAAATCACTCACATTTTCATCATTAAACTTATCTAAATCTGTCCCTTTTGGAAATTCAATTTTAACCTTTCCTTTTATCAAGTTAAACCTACCCCATCTTGCTTTTTCTAAACGAATACCTTGGTCATCCCATACTTTCAAAAGCTTTTCAGCTTCTTTTTTCTTTTTAAGTTCGATTAATTCAAAACAGTCTTTTTCAGAAAGATTATCAAAATCATAAGATTTATTTACATTAATAAATAAACCGTTCCACTTTATAAATGGACCGAACCTTCCTTTACCCTTGCTAATATCAAAACCTTCATAATTGGCAATTGGAGCATCTATTTTTCTTTTTTCCAGAATAATTTCTACTGCTTGTTCCAAAGAAACTTCAAGTGGACTCAATCCTTTAGGAAGCGACACAAAAACATTATTGTGTTTAACATATGGTCCAAACCTTCCGGCATTTGACTCTACGCTTAAATCTTCGAAATCACCTAAATAACAAGGCAGTTTAAAAAGCTGGAGTGTTTCTTCGAATGTAATTGTACTAATTTTTTGATCCGGAAGTAAACCTGCAAATATTGGCTTCTCTTCTTCATCAACAGTTCCAATCTGAGCCATAGGACCAAACTTTCCAAGTCTAACACTTACCTTTCTTCCGCTAACAGGATCTTCACCAAGAATTCTTTCTCCTGATTCTCTCTCTGCATTTTCCCGCACATCCTCAACGGTTTTATGAAATGGGCCGTAAAAATTTTTAAGAATAGTAGTCCATTCAATATCGCCATTTGCAATTTTATCAAAATCCTGCTCAACACTTGCCGTAAAGTTGTAGTTCAATATATCTTTGAAATTATTAACTAAAAAACCAGTAACTATAATTCCAACTTCGGTTGGAACTAGTTTGCCTTTATCAGAACCAGTGTTTTCAGTTAAAACAACAGTTTTAATTTCGTTGTCTTTTGAAAAAAGCTGTCTGTATTTTCTTTCATGTCCTTCATAGCTTCCCTTAACAACGTATTTTCTGTTTTGAATAGTGGTAATAGTTGGAGCGTATGTAGATGGACGTCCGATTCCTAGTTCCTCTAGTTTTTTAACTAAAGATGCTTCAGAGTATCTGTAAGGTGGACGACTAAATTTTTCAGTAGCTAAAATTGAATTACTTGATAATGTGTCTCCCTTTTGAAGATTTGGGAGTAAGCCCTGAGAATCTTCATTGTCATTATTATCAACCCCTTCAATATATACTTTTAAAAATCCGTCAAATTGAATAATTTCACCTTTACATGTGAATTGATTTTCATATTTGTTCGAGGATATTTTTAAAATAGTTCTTTCTAAAACTGCTTCGCTCATTTGTGAAGCAATTGTACGAAGCCAAATTAAATTATATAATTTCACTTGATCAGATTCCATGTTAACCTGTCTGTTCTCAAAATTAGTAGGTCTAATAGCTTCGTGAGCTTCTTGAGCACCTTTATTTTTATTAGAAAATTTTTTTCTCTTGTGATAGTTGTCTCCATAAGTCTTAGAAATAACTTTTTCTGCAGCATTTAAAGCATCATCAGAAAGATTAACGCTATCAGTTCTCATGTATGTTATATTTCCAGACTCGTATAGCCTTTGGGCTGCGGACATTGTCCTACTAACAGAAAATCCCAATTTCCTTGAAGCTTCCTGTTGTAAAGTTGAAGTTGTAAATGGCGCTGATGAAGATTTTTTAAATGGTTTTTTTTCTACTGATGAAATTGAAAAATTAGAGTCAAGACTTTTTTCAAGAATAGTTTTTGCTTCATCTTCAGAATCAAAAGTTCCGGTTAATTGAGCATCTAGAGTATTATTGTTTGAATCAGAAAATTTTCCAGAAATCTTAAATGAAGATTCAGGAACAAAATTATTGATCTCATTTTCTCGATCAACTAACAATCTAACCGCCACTGACTGAACTCTACCAGCTGAAAGACCTCCTTTAACTTTTCTCCATAAAATTGGAGAAATTTCAAAACCAACTAATCTATCAATAATTCGTCTAGCTTGTTGAGCATTGACTAAATCATAATTTATTTCTCTAGGATTTTCAATAGCTTTTAAAATAGCTTTTTTGGTAATTTCTCTAAAAACAATTCTTTTAGTCTTTGCTTTATCCAGTTTAAGACTTTCGAATAAATGCCATGCTATAGCTTCCCCTTCTCTATCTTCATCACTAGCCAACCAAACAATATCAGCAGATGATGCCTGTTTTTTTAATTGCTTAACAACATCTTTTTTATCGCTTGAAATAATATATTTTGGTTTAAAATCATTATCTACATCTATACCAATTTCTTTTGAAGGTAAATCTGAAATATGACCATAACTTGAAGAAACTTTAAAGTCTGCTCCAAGATATTTTTCAATAGTTTTTGCCTTTGCAGGAGATTCAACAATTACTAAATTTTTAGACATTTAAATTGGATTTTGAGAACACAAAAGTATATTTTTTTTTTTATTATAAATTCAAACAAATTATTTAATAGTATTTTTTTCATTAAAATTAATACTGACATATTGTCACATATTGTTATATTTGCATAAAATTTACACAGATTAATCAACTATGAGTTTAGTAAAAGAAAAAAATATATTATTTGATAAAAAAACAGCTCCTAAAAAGTTTTTTATCGAAAGCTATGGTTGTCAAATGAATTTTGCTGATAGTGAAGTTGTTGCTTCAATTGTATCAAAACAAGGCTACAGCTCAACTAATGATTTGAATGATGCTGATTTAATTTTACTTAACACATGCTCTATTAGAGAGAAAGCTGAGTTGACAGTTAGAAAAAGATTAGAAAGTTTTAATAAATTAAAAAGAAAAAATAAAAATTTAAAAGTTGGAGTTCTTGGATGTATGGCCGAAAGACTTAAAGATAAATTTTTAGATGAAGAAAAAATTGTTGATCTAGTTGTTGGCCCTGACGCTTACAAAGACATTCCTAATCTTTTAGAAGAAATTAATGAAGGAAGGAACGCAGTAAATGTCATCCTTTCAAAAGAAGAAACATATGGAGATATAAGTCCTGTAAGACTTTCTTCCAATGGAGTTACAGCTTTTGTATCAATCACCAGAGGTTGCGATAATATGTGTACTTTTTGTGTAGTTCCATTTACAAGAGGAAGAGAACGAAGTAGAGATCCAAAAAGTATTTTAAATGAAATTAATGATTTAAATAATTCAAATTATAAAGAAATTACTCTTTTAGGTCAAAACGTAGACAGTTATCTTTGGTATGGAGGTGGATTAAAAAAAGATTTTAAAAATGCTAATGAATTTGTCAAAAAAACCTCTGTTGATTTTTCTAAATTACTAAAGCTTGTTGCAGAGTCATTTCCCAAGCTCAGAATTAGATTTTCAACTTCAAATCCTCAAGACATGAGTTTAGACGTGATAAAAACCATGTCAACTTTTGATAATATTTGCAATTACATTCATCTTCCTGTACAATCTGGGAGTGACTCTATATTAAAGTCTATGAATAGACAACATACAAGAGATGAGTATTTATCATTAATAAAAAATATTAAAAATATCATTCCAGATTGTGGGATTTCACATGATATGATTACTGGGTTTCCAAACGAGAGTAATGAAGATCATAAACAGACTCTAAGCTTGATGAAAGAGGTTAAATATGACTTTGGTTACATGTTTAAATATTCTGAAAGACCTGGGACATATGCTGCAAAAAAATTTGAAGATAATATCGAGGAGTCAATAAAAAAAATAAGATTACAAGAAATTATTGATTTGCAAAGAG
>CAJJCV010000030.1 GCA_905182765.1 Cryomorphaceae bacterium BACL29 MAG-121220-bin8
TTACTTGACTACTCAGAAATTTTATTAAACAGAAAAAAACTTGACGTCTCAAATAGTAAGAAAAAATTAATTGAACTTAAATACGAGTCAATTGTAGAATCATGTAAATCGAGATTAAGACCAGTCCTGCTTACAGCTATAACTACTATTGGAGGACTTGTTCCGTTATCTGCTGGATTTAATATTAATTTTTACACTTTGTTTAGTGATTTTGATCCAAATATTTATTGGGGAGGTGATAATTTTGTTTTTTGGGGACCATTAGCTACAACTGTAATATCAGGACTAGTTGTTGCAACATTTTTAACATTATTTGTTGTTCCTTCTTTGTTTATGATGATTGAAAAATTTAAATTGTGGATTGGTTTAAGATATAGATAATATCTTCTTAAATTTACATGATATTTAAAACAAGATGTACAGAACTCACAATTGTGGCGAGCTTAGATTAAAAAACTTAAACCAAGAAGTAACTCTTTCTGGTTGGGCACAAAAATCAAGAGATAAAGGATTTATGTTGTGGATTGATCTAAGAGACCGTTATGGAGTGTCTCAATTAATTTTCGACGAGCAAAGAAGTTCCAAAGAATTGTTTAACAAAGCAAAATCTATTGGAAGAGAATTTGTAATTCAAATTAAAGGAAAAATTATTGAGCGTTCATCTAAAAATCTAAATATACCTACAGGAGAAATTGAAATTTTAGTTTCAGAGCTGAATATCTTAAACGAATCTAAAACTCCACCTTTTACAATTGAAGATGCTAGCGATGGTGGAGAAGAATTGAAAATGAAATACAGATATTTGGATATAAGAAGAAATCCAATAAAAGAAAAACTAATATTTAGACATAAAGTCAGTTCAGAAATAAGAAATTATTTAACTAAACTAGATTTTATCGATGTTGAAACTCCTTATCTAATAAAATCCACGCCTGAGGGTGCTCGAGATTTTGTTGTACCATCAAGAATGAATCAAGGTGAGTTTTATGCTCTTCCACAGTCTCCACAAACTTTTAAACAGCTTTTAATGGTTGGCGGAATAGATAAATATTTTCAAATTGTAAAATGTTTTAGAGATGAAGATTTAAGAGCCGACAGACAGCCTGAATTTACTCAAATTGATTGCGAAATGTCTTTTGTCAATCAAGAGGATATCTTAAATACTTTTGAGGGATTAATTATTCACCTATTAAAATCAATAAAAAACATAGAGGTTGCTCAATTTCCAAGGATGACCTATGAACAGGCGATGTCTAAATATGGATGTGACAAACCTGATATACGCTTTGGAATGGAGTTTGGCTATTTAAATGAAGTTTCTCAAAATAAAGAATTTAATGTTTTTAATTCTGCCGAAATGGTTGTAGGGATTTCTGTTCCTAAAGGAAATGATTTTACAAGAAAAGAAATTGACAACTATACCAACTGGGTAAAAAGACCTCAAATCGGTGCTAAAGGATTAGTTTATGTAAGATGCAATGAAGATGGGAGTTACAAGTCCTCAGTTGACAAGTTTTATGATCAAGAAGATTTAAGTAACTGGGCTAAAAAAACAAATGCCAGTAAAGGTGACCTTATAATTGTTTTATCAGGTGAAGTAACAAAAGTAAGGGCGCAACTAAGCGCACTTAGACTAGAGCTTGCTCAAAATTTGAATTTAAGAAACCCTAATGAGTTTGCTCCTCTATGGATAACAGATTTTCCACTGCTTGAATGGGATGATGAGTCTCAAAAATATCATGCTATGCATCATCCTTTTACATCTCCTAAGTTAGATGAAATAGAGCTTTTAGAATCAAGTCCAGGACAAGTTAAAGCAAATGCATATGATTTAGTTTTAAATGGAAATGAAATTGGAGGAGGATCAATAAGGATTCATGACAAAGAAATCCAAGCATTAATGTTTAAACACCTAGGTTTTTCAGAAATAGAAGCAAAAGAGCAATTTGGATTTTTAATGAATGCTTTTGAATACGGTGCACCTCCGCATGGAGGAATTGCATTAGGACTTGATAGACTAGTTGCTATTCTTCACGGAGAGGAAAGTATAAAAGATTATATAGCTTTTCCAAAAAACAATAGCGGAAAAGACGTAATGATAGATGCTCCATCAAAACTGAATGAGACCCAATTAAACGAATTATCATTAAGACTTAATAGCATTGAATAAAGTTTAAATTTAAATGAAAAACATCATTTCCATTTTCTTTTTCTTGTCAATTTTAGGAATATCTATAGGTTTTTACTTGAAATCTGGAGATGAAATCTTAGGAAATAAAATAATTGGGACAAGTGTAACTTTTATGGTTTTCGTATTTATGCCTCTTTTTATTTATGACCGTTGGAAAGACAAAAAACTAAGTGACTATACTTTTAGTGATGAAAATCTTAAAAAAATGAAGGCAAAATCCTCAAAATCAAATAAATAAAATTTGTTTTTTATATTAAGTTTTAACAATTAATTATAAATCCCTACATTTGCATCTTATAAATAATTAATAATTAATGACAGGTACAGTAAAATTTTTTAATGGATCCAAAGGTTTTGGGTTTATTACAAACGACGAAACGAGCGAAGATATCTTCGTTCATGTAACTTCTTTAGATGGTTTAGACCTAAACGAAGGAGACAAAGTAGAATATTCTGAAGAGGATGGTAGAAAAGGAAAAGTTGCCGGAAGCGTAAGTCTAATTGACTAATAGTATTTTATTTTAAGAACAAATTAAACCCTCATTTTTTTGGGGGTTTTTTATTTCCCCTCTCTTTTTTGTTTAAAAAAGTCATCTATTAATTCTTTAGATTCTTTTGCCATTATTCCATCAATAATTTTTGTTTTAGGATGAAGTTTAGTTTTCATAACTCTAAATCCTCTGTGCGCATCACTAGCCCCAATTACAATTTTAGATATTTGTGACCAATATAAAGCCCCAGCACACATTTGACATGGTTCAAGTGTAACGTAAAGTGTGCAGTTTTTTAAATATTTTCCTCCAATATGATTTGCAGCTGATGTTATAGATTGCATTTCAGCATGTGCGGTAACATCAGTTAAGGTTTCCGTCAGGTTATGTGATCTTGCTATAATTTGATTGTTACTTACAATTACAGCTCCAACAGGGACTTCATCTTTTTGAAGAGCAATTTTTGCCTCATCCAATGCTCTTCGCATAAAATAATTATCATCGAAAAGATTTATCATTTTTAACTGATTTTATTATACCATTCTAAAGCATTTCCATCTGTTAGACTTGCAACAAAACAGCTAACATCTAAAAGTTGATTATATAAATTTCCGTCTTTATGAATATATGTTTCAGGTAAAGAAGCAAGGACCAAATCATCTAGTGCAGTGGTCTTGTCTGACTGATTATTTACAGTTGCTTTTATAAAAACACTTAAAAGCTTATGAATGACTTGATAGCCCTTTAATTCTTTTTCAATAACTTCTTTAGACTGGTATACTTTTTTGACGCTAATATCAATTATATCTTTCATTTGAGCCTTAAAAATACTTTCCGAAAGTAAAGTACTTGAGAATTCTCCATTTAGAATTTTTTCTTCGTTTTTTAAAAATATTTTTACAGTATCATTAATAAGAGTATTTACTGAAAGTGCTCTTAAATAAGCAACTCTATCTGTTTTGTGTTTTAAAGAATTATATTTTTTAGTATCAATACTATCTTTAACTAAACGAATTAGAAACTCTAAAGCGTACTCTTCTGAAATCCATCCTAAATTAATTCCATCTTCAAAATCAATTAAAGTATAACAAATATCATCTGCTGCCTCTACTAAAAAAGCCAAAGGGTGTCGCATGTATTCACCATTAGAATCTACCATCCCTAGCTCTGTTGCAACTTCATCAAAAAAAGAGTTTTGAGAATTAAAAAAACCAAATTTTTTATCTTTTACATGAGAAGATTTTTTGGATATAATTGAAGGTCTTGGATACTTTGTAAAAGCACCAAGAGTAGAATAACTTAATCTAAGCCCTCCTTTAATCCCTGCTTTGTTTTCTGAAATTATTTTAAATCCATTAGCGTTTCCTTCAAATTCACACAAATCAGTGTATTGTTGTTCGGTAAGACTTTCTTTAAAATTAATACCGTCTCCATTTTTGAAAAAATCACCTATTGCCATTTCACCACTATGTCCAAAGGGAGGATTTCCTATGTCATGAGCTAAACTAGCTGCGGCAACAATAGCTCCAAAGTCATTACTTTGAAAGCCATAAGTTTGTTTTAAATATGGATATTTTTCAATTAATTTCTTGCCTACAACTCTTCCTAAACTTCTTCCTACAACTGAAACTTCTAGACTGTGAGTAAGTCTAGTATGGACAAAACTTGTTTTAGAAAAAGGAATTACCTGAGTCTTATCTTGTAACGATCTAAAAGAAGATGAAAAAATTATTCTATCATAATCAACTTCAAAACCGATTCGAGTTTCATCTTGTTCTAGTCTTAATCTTTTTAAAGTATCACCTTGTCTTTTAAGTGAAAGTAGCTGTTCCCAATTCATTGATGCAATTTAACGAATCATTTAACATTATAACATAACTATTTCTTAACATTAGAAATATTTTATTGCTTTAATATTGTAGTATATATTTAAAAGATGAAAAAAATTGTAATTATTTTGTTAATGCTTGTAAGTTTTAAAGCATACACTCAAGATGCAAGCACTGGTAAACCAAATTTTAAAATTTTCTGGAATTACCATAATGATTTCACTAAAGAAGTAACAAAGAAAAGTGCTTTTGAACTTAAAAGAGTTTACCTAGGATATAAATATAATTTTAATGATAATATTTCAGCTAAAGTAACATACGATATTGGGTCTAACTCAGGTGGAAGTGCATATACAGCCTATGTCAAAATTGCTCAATTAGACTGGAAATTAAATCCCAAAATAAAACTTAGTATGGGTTTAATTGGAAACAAACAGTTTAATGACCAAGAAGGTTTGTGGGGCTATCGCTACGCACAAAAAGGCTTTCTTAACGAATATAAATTTGGTGCAAGTGCAGATCTTGGGTTTAATTCGGAGTTTACTATTAATCCAAAATTTAAAATAAACTTATTTATTTTAAACGGCGAGGGTTATAAATCTCTTCAAGATGATAATGGACACCAAAAAATGGGAACAAGTTTTATATATAATTTCTCAAAGAAACTTTCAGGAAAAATATATATGGATTCTCAACGTTCGAAAAACACAAAGTCAATAAAAAATAATTCTATTTTTTTGGGATACAATAGTACTGGTTTTAGAGTTGGAGTTGAATATGGTAAAATTGAAAATGCTAGAACATATAAAAATGCTGAGGATGATCATAACAGAGATGGTTTCTCTGTTTTTGGATCAAAAAAATTATCTAATAATTATGAATTATTTGCTAGATACGATCAAATAAGTTCAAATATTCTATCTGGAGAATCCAAAGCATGGAATTACAATAATGACGGAAGCTTAGTAATGTTTGGAACACAATACCAAGCAATAAAAGGAGTGAAATTTAATTTAAATTACAAACTATTTAACTACAATAATTCACTAATTAACAATAAATCTATTCTGTCTTTAAATGCAGAATTTAAAATATAACATATGAACTTTCTTAACATTAATTTTACATCAAGTCTTATAGATTTAACTTACTTTACTAATCAATTTAATAATGAAATGGATATATACTTGATCATGATAATTGCGCTAGGTCTTCTTGCTATAGCAGATTTAGTCGTTGGTGTTAGTAATGATGCTGTAAACTTTTTGAATTCTGCTATTGGATCCAAAGTGCTAAGTTTTAAATCAATAATGATTGTTGCCAGTCTTGGAATAGCAGTTGGTGCTGTGTTTTCAAGTGGAATGATGGAAGTCGCTAGAAAAGGGATTTTTAATCCTGACATGTTTTTCTTTTCGGAAATCATGATCATTTTTATGGCAGTTATGATAACTGACATACTTTTACTTGATTTTTTCAATACTCTTGGTATGCCAACATCAACAACTGTATCTATAGTTTTTGAACTTTTAGGTGCTGCTGTAGCGGTATCATTAATTAAAATTTATGCAGCTGGGGGCGATTCAAGCATGCTACCTGAATACATTAACGTAGCTAAAGCAACTCAAATAATATTTGGAATACTTCTTTCAGTCTTTGTTGCTTTTAGTATTGGAGCAGTTGTTCAATATGTTTCAAGAATTTTACTTTCGTTCAAATTCGAAGAAAAAGCAAAATGGGTAGGCGCTTTATTTGGGGGGGTGGCTCTAACATCTTTAACATATTTTATTTTGATGAAAGGCATCAAAGGAACTCCCTATGCAAAGGAGAGTTTTGAAATATTAAATGGATCTACTATTGCTTCTTTTATGGAGTCTAATATTGTGGCAATTGCGCTAGTCAGTTTTATAATTTTATTTTTATTTTCTGCATTTTTTATATACAAACTTAAATTTAATATATACAAAATAATTATTGCTATAGGTACTTTTTCGCTTGCTTTAGCATTCGCTGGTAACGACTTAGTAAACTTTATTGGAGTTCCTATTGCAGCATGGCAATCTTATGAGGCTTGGGTAGCGTCAGGCGTACCTGCAACTGAGTTTTCAATGGGAATATTAGCAGCTAAAGTCCCTACTCCAACATTATTATTATTATTTGCGGGAATAATAATGGTTGTTACATTGTGGTTTTCATCTCGAGCTAAAAATGTAGTTAAAACCTCAATTGACTTATCGAATCAACAGAACACCAAAGAAAGGTTTAATCCTAACTTTATTTCTAGAGGGTTAGTAAGGTTTTCTGTTAATGTTTCAAATGTATTTTCAAAAATAGTTCCAATAAAGGCACAAAATCATATTGAAAAGCAGTTTGAAAAGCCCGAGATAGAATTAGCATCAAATAAATCAATAGAATTACCTGCTTTTGATCAAATTAGAGCAGCTGTTAATTTAATGGTAGCTGCTATATTAATTTCTATTGCAACTTCTTTTAAACTTCCTTTATCTACTACCTATGTTACTTTTATGGTTGCTATGGGGACTTCACTGGCTGATAGAGCCTGGGGGAGTGAAAGTGCTGTATATAGAGTCGCTGGAGTTCTAAATGTAATTGGAGGATGGTTCTTTACTGCATTTGTAGCTTTTATTGGGTGTGCGCTAATTGCATTTTTAATTAATCTTGGAGGTCCGACTGCCATTGCAATCTTATTGTTTTTAGCTTTAATTATTTTAGCTAGAAACTACATTTCTCACAAAAAAGATGTTGATCAAACTAACAATGAGGATGCTTTAAATTCTGCAGAAAGTAGTTCTATTCAAGGTGTGATAATTGAAAGCTCAAGTAACGTTTCAAAAGCAGCTAAGAAATTTAAAAAAATCTTTGCTTCATCAATAAACGGATTGGCAACTCAAGACTTGTCAATTTTAAAAAAGAATAAAAAAGATGTAAAATCTCTTTCCGAAGAAATCGAGAGTTTAAGAAATGATCTATTTTATTTTATTAAAAACTTGGACGAATCTACCATTAAAGGTGCGAGTAATTTCTATATAAATGTTCTTAGCTTGTTACAAGATGTTGCTCAATCATTAGAGTATATTTCAAAAGTAACTTTCAAGCATATTAATAATAATCACAAAGCATTAACTTTTAATCAAATAAGAGAATTAAAAGAGATTAGTCTTCAGCTTGAAACTTTATTTGAGAGAACTAAATTCGCTTTTTCAAAAAATAATTTCAAAGAAATCTCTAATATTTTAGACTCCAAACAACAATTACTAGAGTCAATAAGACAGAAAATTGATAATCAAATTTCAAGAACTAAATCTGAAGAATCAAGTCCTAAAAACACAACACTTTACTTTAGTCTTTTAACAGAAACTAAAGATCTTATAAAGGCAAATATGGCGATGCTAGAGTTGTATGATGAACAATATGATTCAAATATTGAACCACCATCAGCTAATGAATAGCAATTAATGATTACTTGATATAAAAAAAGCGGTTCTTATTGAACCGCTTTTTTTATATCAATAATTTAATTTTGAACTAACCCTCGCAACTAGCACACTCTTTCTTTTGTTTGAATTTTTGTGCTGCATTCATACTGTGTTGATAGTACAACGATTTCAATCCTAATTTCCATGCAGTAATATGAATCTTATTAATCTCCTTGGTAGGTGTGTCAGGGTGTACAATGATATTAAGCGATTGACCTTGATCTAAATGATTTTGTCTATTTGCTGCCTGATAAATGATCACTAATTGGTCAATCTCGGAGTAAGTTTTAAATATCTCTTTTTCGTTTTCAGATAAGAAATCAAGATGTTGAACAGAGCCATCTCTGTCTCTTATATCTCTCCACACTTCTGGTGTATCCATTCCTTTTTCTTTCAAAAGCTTTATCAAAAAAGGATTTTTAATTGTTGTTTTTATTTTCGCAATATCTTTAACATAAATATTAGACCATATTGGTTCTATCCCTTGAGATACTTGCCCTAATATAAAAGCAGATGATGTAGTTGGTGCTATAGCGTTTAAAGTTGCATTCCTTCTGCCATATCCCTTAAGCAGTTCTGGTTCTCCAAACTTTTCTGCCAAGTGTTCAGAGGCTTTATAGGAATACTCTTTTAGAGTTTTGAAAACCTCACTATTTAAATCGTATGCCTGTTGACTATCAAAAGGTAGCATTTTAGATTGTAGTAATGAGTGCCATCCTAGAGTCCCCATTCCCAATGCTCTGTTTTCTTTTGCAAAATTATATGCTCTTTCCATAAACAGAAATGTTTGCTGATCCTCTCTGTCAGGAGAATTCTTATAGGATTCTAATTTTTCTAAAAATTCAGTAATTACAGAATCTAAGAAATAAACCATAGTTTGAACAGCATCCGTATCTTTCCACTTATCATAATGTAATAAATTGATGCTTGATAAAACACAAACAAAAGACCAGTCATGATTTGAGGGCAACATTATTTCTGTACACAAGTTACTTGCATAAATTGGCAACTTTTTATCTTTGTACACATCAGCAGCACCATTGTTTGCATTGTCTGTAAAGAAAATATAAGGGTATCCCATTTCACCACGGCTTTGTAAAACTTTAGCCCAAACTGTTCTTTTTTCAACATCACCATCAATCATATCTTGCATCCAGTCATTAGTTACAGTGACTCCATGAGTTAATTCTTGGATAGGATTACCTTCTGATCCTATTTCTAGGAATTCCATAATATCTGCGTGATCAATTGGTAAATAAGGGGAAAAACGCCCTCGTCTTACCGAACCTTGACTAACAACATCTACCATAGATTCAAACAATCTCATTATATGAACGGCTCCAGAAGCTTCCCCATTATTTTTTATTGCAGCCCCTCGTGGTCTAATTTTACCAAAATACCCAGAAGTTCCTCCTCCTAATTTAGACATCATGCCTACCTCAGATTGAGTGTACAAAATGTTACCTATATCATCATCAATATGAGAACCAAAACAGCTGATTGGTAAACCGCGTTCTTTTCCAAAGTTTGACCAAACAGGAGATGCCAGTGAATAATAACCTTCTGACATATAATAATAAAACTTGTCTGCAAAGCCTGGCATTTGAAGAATTCCTTCTGCTCTTTTTGCAATATTAGCAATACGTTCTTCAGCACACAATCCCTCACCTAAATACCCAGCAGCTAGAAATTTTCTGCTATTTTCGTTAAGCCACTCAAATGGTTTTTCAGAAACCAAATTCATTCTTTGATTTGATTTATCTCTAGCTTGAGTTGAATCTTGGGATGAATTTATTTGTTTTTGTTCGGTTGTTGTTTTTGTCTGCATGTCTTAAAATAGGTCGTCATTTGTTATACTTTGGCTTCTTTTACTATAATTGATAGATCTTTTTACAAAAAAATCTCCATGTTTAGTCCCTATAATCTCATCATCAAACCATTCGGTTTCTGAAACTAAATTTTGATCGACCTCAAATACTTTATCAATTCCTATGCTTTCTAAAGAGTTATTGAATCTATTTTTTACAAACTCATTAATTACATTTTTTGGTAAAAAGTCTAGCTCTCCTTTTTCAAAAATCCAATCCACGACATCTTGCTCTGCTTCAAAAGCTTCCCTACACAAGTTTTGAATATCTTCATGATATTCTGGTGTAAACCACTCAGGATGTTCTTTCTGAAGGATTTTGATTAAATCAATACCAAAATCTCCGTGAATTTGCTCTTCTTTAGACGTCGCCTCCACCACATTGGAAATGCCTTTCAACATGTTTTTGTGCTTATTAAAAGCCATGATAATTAAGAATTGAGAAAATAAAGAAACATGTTCAATAAATAATGAAAACAAAAGAATAGATTCAGCATATTCTTTATCATTATCGCTTTTTGAATTTTTAAGCGCTGTTTCTAAGTATCGTACCCTTTTCATGATGCTTGGTTTCTTTTTAAGCTCTTTGAATTCCGAGTTCAGTCCTAGTATTTCTAATAAATGAGAATAAGCATCAGCGTGGCGAACTTCACTTTCTGCAAACGTTGATCCTACTGAACCAATCTCTGGTTTTGGGATTCTATGATAGAGATCTCCCCAAAAAGATTTAACAGCCACTTCTATTTGAGAAATTGCCAACATTGTGTTTTTAATTGCACTTCTTTCTGATTCAGATAAGCGAGACTTAAAATCCTGAATATCACTTGTGAAATTAAATTCTGAATGGATCCAATAAGAATGTCTTATAGCTGGAACATATTCATAGAGATGAGGATATTCGTATGGCTTTAAGTTAATTCGTTTTTCAAAAATATTAGACTCTCTTTTTTGACTTCTTTTGTTACGATATAAAATGTATGCTTTTGCAGCTCCTGGGAACTTACTTTCCATTAACTGTGTCTCTACAATGTCTTGAACCTCTTCAATTGTTGGAATATATTCTTTGTGCTCATTTTTACGATCTAATAATGTTTTGTAAACTGATAATGCAACATCTTGTGCATTTTCATAAGTTCCAACCTCCACTGCAACCATTGCTTTATGAATAGCTTCTGTAATTTTATCTAAGTGAAAAGCTTTTGTATTGAAATCTCTCTTAATTATTTGATCTATCTCCATATTGTTCAAAATTATTTTTTTATTCTTCTGCATTATAGTAAATATCTGCTTTATTTCAGCTGTTTTAAATCGTGACTTTATAAGTTCT
Source organism: Cryomorphaceae bacterium BACL29 MAG-121220-bin8 (assembly GCA_905182765.1). Classification (GTDB taxonomy): domain Bacteria; phylum Bacteroidota; class Bacteroidia; order Flavobacteriales; family Flavobacteriaceae; genus MAG-121220-bin8. The sequence continues at coordinate 11,200 of CAJJCV010000030.1, forward strand.
TAACAAAATTTTCAACATAAATTTTATTTGGTTTTAAAATATTTATCAATTAAAAAAAGAGAGTTATTTGCTCTTAACTTTAATTATTTAAAGCCTTATTAACTAATTCTTCAATAACAAATACTACTGTTACAAGTCCTGTTTAAACAGGAATGACTCTGCAAAACACATTATCACTAATGAGTTTATAAATTGTTTTTTTTGTAAAATTGATTCAACAGCAGACATGTTATTTAAGTTTAATTTTAAAAATTGGTAAAATTTTTTGGTTGTCTATTAATACAAAGATTCTAAAATGTTTCCAAAAATGAAAGGAGTAGTTATTCACAAACCGGCTTAGTTCTTAACAATTAGAAAATCGTTAATTTTCGTTATTCAGAATAGTATTGAGCATATTTAGCTAATTCTCAAATGTTTATATTTAACAAAGAACTGCATTCTAATTTAACATGTTATTTAGTTTTGTTTTTGGCTATTATTTCGAGCTCCAAAAACCAATCTTTTCCAAACTTTTTTATCAAAGCTTCTTTTACAAATTCAAAAACTGGTTTTTTTAATTCATTACCCAAACTACAAGCGTCAGAACATATTGACCAGTTATGATAATTTACAGCTGTAAATTCCGAATACTCTTTTACTCTAACTGGGTATAAGTGACATGATATTGGTTTATTAAAGCTTATCTCTTTATTCAAATATGCTTTTTCTATTCCACATGATAACGATCCGTTGTCTTCATAATGGACATATACACAAGCTTTTGAATCTACTAACGGAGTCTCTAAATTTCCGTCGTCAAGAGTAACATATTTTCCATAAGAATTGATAATTTTTTTTGCTCTAGTCGATATATATTTAGAAATTTTATCGAAATTTTGATTCAATAATTCAGCTTCTTTTTTTTCTAATGGAGCTCCGGCAGTGCCTTCAACACAACAAGCACCTTTACATTTTGAAATATTGCAATGAAAATTATTTTCAATTATTTCTTCAGAAACTAAAGTTTTACCAATCCTAAACATTTTATGAAAATAAGAAAATAGTTGTTCAAATAATTTGAATATAAATTATATTTGAAAAAAAATTTATGATTAATCTAAAAGAAATTTTTACGGTCGGAATGATTCTTTTTGCTGTTATCGATATTATCGGTAGCGTACCCATAATTATTGAATTAAGAAAGAAGGTAGGGCATATACAATCCGAAAAAGCCTCAGTCGTTTCTGTAATAATAATGATTGCATTTTTATTTATTGGAGAAGAAATTTTAAATATTATAGGAATCGATGTTAATTCTTTTGCTGTGGCCGGTGCATTTGTAATATTTGTTATATCCTTAGAAATGGTGCTTGGTGTTTCTATTTATAAAGACGAAACTCCAGAAACTGCATCAATAGTTCCCATTGCATTTCCTTTAATTGCAGGAGCTGGAACTTTGACCACACTCTTGTCTCTTAGAGCAGAATTTCAATTAATAAATATTATTATAGCTATTCTAGTCAATATTTTGTTTGTTTATTTAGTCCTAAAATTTTCAGAAAAAATTGAAAGAATTTTTGGAAAATCAGGAATCGGGGTAATAAGAAAAATTTTTGGTGTAATTTTAATGGCGATTGCAGTTAAATTATTTGCAACTAATATCCAAGGGTTATTTTAATATGAAAAAAATTTATTTCTTTATAATTGTCGCAGTTTTACTTTTTGTTTTTAATCTTACTAAGATTGATTTTCAAAATTTATTTTCTGAAGACAGTAAAATTGGGTTAGCAGGTGTGTTAGCATGTGTTTGCACAATTCTTCTTTTAATTATTTTGTCTATATCAAAAAAAATAAAAAGTAAAAAAGATTAAGTTTTAAGGTCTTTAACATGGATAATTTCAAGTCCTGATTCTTTTAGGAACTCTAAACCAGTTTTGTCTTTGTATTCAATATTATAAACTAGTCTTTTTATACCAGATTGGAATATCAACTTACTACATTCTTTACAAGGAGACATTGTGATATAGAGTGTAGAATCTTTACTTGATTGAGTTGATGAAGCTACTTTCATTATAGCGTTAGCTTCAGCATGTAAAACGTACCACTTTGTATAATTTTCATCATCTTCACATATGTTTGCAAAACCAGATGGAGTACCATTATAACCGTCTGAAATTATCATTTTATCTTTCACGATTAATGCTCCAACTTGTCTTCTTTTACAATACGATAATTTTGCCCATTCTTGAGCCATTTTTAAGTAGGCAATATCATATTTTTTTTGTTTTGCTGAGTTCATACTAAATCATTTCGTAAATCAAATTTAAAGATAATAGTATTATAATAACTGACACCAGTTTTGCTTGAATTAGATGGTCAGATAAAATAGACTTCTTTTGTAGTATTAAATTAATTTTATTTGAAATTGTATTAATAATTAATATGGCTAATACTATAATTAATTGAGATATTTCAACTCCTGCAGCAAAACCTATCAAAGGAAATACTTTTGATTCCAAAGAGTCTGTTAACATTTCAAAATAATTTCCAAACCCAAAGCCGTGTATAAGGCCGAAAAAGATTGAAAACATATATTCAAAAAAACTGTTTTGATTCTTTTTATAAAATATTATGTTATATAAAGCTGTTAAAATTATTGTTGTTGGAATTAAAAACTCGATAAGTTGAGAGGGTGGATTGACTATTTTAAATGTTGACAAAATCAAAGACAAAGTGTGACCAAAAGTAAAGAAGGTTACAATCCAGAAAACTGTTTTAATATCTTTAAAAGTATATACTATTGTCAGAGCACATAAAAAAAGCAAATGATCAATTGCTGACCAATCTAGTACATGAAAAAGTCCCAATTCTAAATAAAATATTAAATCGTACATGTTTTAAATATAATTAAAAACCCCTTTCATCTTTAATATTTTGATAAGCTTTTTGAATTTGTTGAAATTTATCTTGAGCAGCCTTTACATAAACGTCTCCCAGGTGTTGAATTTTATCAGGATGATGTTTTTTTGCTAAGTCTCTATATGACTTTTTAACCTGTTCATTAGTTGCAGATTTTTCTAACTCTAAAATTTTATAAGCACCATCTGTTTCTTTAATAAACATAGCTTTAATGCTTAAAAAATCTGCATAGGATAGTTTAAATAAATTTGAGAACTCTAATAATTTTTCAATTTCTAATTTACTTATTGTTCCATCAGCCTTGGCAATTCCAAATAAAAAATGAATCACTTGAAGACGGCTTTCATAATTTAAAGCAACATTAAATAGCGTTGATATTTTATTTAGAGATATTCCTTTGTTTTTTACATTCTGATTGAAAATTTTAAAAACTTCATTTGCTCTAGTTTTTCCATAAGCAGTAACAAAATATGTTCTCACAAAATCTAATTCATTTTGAGTGACTTTACCGTCTGCTTTAATCACCATTGAAGCTAGAGCTAGTAAATTAATTTCAAAATCTTTATTAGATATTTTACTAACTCCCGACTTAAAAAAAGATCCGATAAAAAACCCCAAAGCAGCTCCTGGTAATCTAAAAAAAGTATATCCAAGTAAAGCGAATATCCATTTGTTCATTTCTAAAATAATTTATTCAAATTTACAAATGTCCGATGAATTTAATACATACATTTTGATCATTCTTTATTATCTTTGTTTTAATTAAATTATTTAATATGTATCCAGCTGAACTAGTTAAACCAATGAGAGAAGATTTAACCTCTGCAGGATTTGTTGAACTTACAAATTCTAATGATGTTAATGACCAGGTTACAAACAGTGAAACGGCCGTCTTAATCGTAAATTCTGTTTGTGGTTGTGCTGCTGCCAATGCACGTCCAGGCGTTAAATCGTCCTTAATTAACGAAAAAAAACCAAACAAATTATTTACTGTCTTTGCTGGAGTTGATAAAGAAGCAACGGATGCTGCAAGAAAATTAATGATTCCATTTCCTCCTTCTTCGCCATGTATAGCTGTTTTCAAGGATGGCGAACTTGTTCACATGCTAGAAAGGCATCATATTGAAGGAAGGTCTGCAGAAATTATAAGCGACAACCTTAAGCAAGCTTACGATCAGTTTTGCTAATTTGGTATTGGAAAAGTAATTTTAAAAATAGTCCCTTTATTAATTTTCGATTCAAAATCGATTTTACCACCATAAGAATTAACAAGGTTTTTAACCATTCCCAGACCCAGACCCATTCCACCAGATTTTGTAGTGAAATTCGGTTCAAAAATATTTTTTCTAATATTTAAAGGTATTCCCGAACCGTTGTCTTTAACAGTAATTCGGACAGTTTTTGACATTTTTTTAATCGAGACTTTGATTAATGGTGATTTGTTGTTTTCACATGCCTGCATTGCATTTTTTATTAAATTAGTCATAATTCTTACAATCTGGGGCCTGTCAATATCAATAACTAATCTATCTGTATCCGATTCAAAAACGATGTGTTTTTCTTTGAAAATCTCCAAAGACAATCTAACCGCTTTAACAATATTAAGTTTTTCACCTTGCTGAGTAGGCATCTCAGCAAAATTTGAAAAAGCTGAGGCTATTGAACTCATTGTGTCAATTTGTTGAATTATGGTTTGAGTGAAATCTTCAACCTTTTCTTTGTTTTTTTTGTCGTTAATAAAGTCTCTTTCAAAACTTTGCACGCTTAATTTCATTGGGGTCAAGGGATTTTTAATTTCATGCGCAACTTGTTTTGCCATTTCCCTCCAAGCTTGTTCTTTGTTAGATTTTGATAATTCTTGAACATTTTTGTCAAGCATTTCGACCATGTTATTATAAGATTCCACCAAACTATTAACTTCTTTACTTCTAGCTTTTATTTTAATTTTAGAATTTCTTTTATCTAAACGTGTTTGTTTCATCTTTAAAGCAATTTCAGAAATTGCTTTTGTCATATATTGAGAAACGAAATATGAAATAATAATTGAAAGTATTAAAAGGAAAAAATAAACCTCTCCAAGAATTATAAGAAATGAATCAAGTTCATATGAATTTAAATTATCATCGTCATAATAAGGAAGATTTAAAATCCAGAGTGGACTAAAGTTGTCATCTAAAATGAGTGAGAAAGATGATCTATATTGAATATTATTTATTTGAGTAATTTCAATTATTTTAGAATCTTTTTGACCAAGTATTCTACTCAATAATTCGGGGTTTAAAGAATTTATCTCATTTTTAGGTAAAGTAGAATTAATTAAATCCCCATCTAAAGAATATATACTGAACTTAACACTTTGCACATCTGAAACTTGATAAATTTTTTCGCTCAAAATTGAATCTAGTTTTTTTGGATTTAACTGTGTTTCTGCTTCTTGAGAAAAAAAATAGGCGATACTACGTTGAATTTGAGCTTCTTTTCTTTCCAGTCTTTTTGAATGATACTTTTCGGATTGAGTTTTAAATTGAGGAATTGTAATGACTGAAAGCAAAACAAATGTAGCTACAACTATTACTGTCATGGCTAAAAATATTCTTGCCCTTAAAGATAAATTTGCGTTAAAATTTATTTTATTACTCAATTTCTAAATCTTTTATACAATTTAATAATAAACAGTAAAGAACTAATAAATATTATCAAGCCAACTGTAAGTTTGAACCAACTTATATTGTTTTTTAAAACTACTAAAAATACTACTGATACTAATATTACACTTGTTATTTCATTCCAAATTCTCATGAAATTAGAAGAATATTTTATTAATCCCGATTGTAATTCTTTTAAAATAAAGTGAGTTTTTAAATGATACAAAACTAATAGGAACACAAACCCTAATTTGGCTATCATCCAATTTTCAAATAACCAATTTGGAACTAAAACAATCATCCACAATCCAAATATGATTGCTAAAATAGATGATGGCCAAGTTATTATAAACCATAAACGATTCATCATTATTATAAATTGGTCCATTAATATTTTTTTTTCTGGATCAGGTTTAAATGATGCTTCAATATAGTAAATGAATAATCTGGGAATATAAAAAAGTCCCGCAAACCAGGTTATAACAAAAATTATATGCAAAGACTTTATGTAATTAAAATATTCCAAAATATTTATAAATTATTTAATATTTGCCCACTCATCTATCCATCTACTAAGAGTTTTTACCCAGTCTTTATCATCATTTAGACAGGGTACTACATGAAATTTTTCTCCTCCTTTTTCAATAAAATCATCTTTAGCCTCCATTCCAATTTCTTCTAAAGTTTCTAAACAATCTGAAACAAAAGCAGGTGTTACAATTGCTAAGTTTTTTGTTCCTGTTTGAGCAAAATTTTCTACAACTTTATCTGTATAAGGCCTAAGCCATGGCTGTCCTGCTAATCTGGATTGAAAAGAACTCGAGTATGTCCCTTCCTTAAGTTCCAAATACTGGGCAACTTGCCTTGTGGTTTCATAACAATGATGTCTATAACAAAATTGATGTGCAGGTGATTTTTCCTGACAACAACTACCATCAATTTTACAATGTGATTTAGTGATGTCTGTTTTTCTAATATGTCTTTCTGGAATCCCATGATAAGAAAAAAGCAAATGATCCCAATCTTTGTTTTTTAAATGAGTTTGAATAGAATTTGAAAGAACTCTTATATAATCTTTATGATTATAAAAAGCAGGTAAATTGGTGAATTCGACTTTAGGAAAAAATTCATTTTTTATTTTTTCAGCTAAAACTAAAATAGTCTCGGTTGAGGCCATAGCATGTTGCGGATAAAGAGGAATAAGTAAAATTTCTGTTACTCCTTTATCAACTAGTTCTTTAATGCCAGAATGGATAGATGGGTTTCCATACCTCATTGCTAGAGCTATTGGAACAGAAATCATTTCCTTAACTTTATCTAAAAGCCTGTATGAAAGTACAATTAGAGGAGATCCTTCATCCCACCATATTTTTTTATATGCTTTGGCAGATTTTTTGGGTCTAAAATTTAAAATAATTCCTTTTACTAGAATTGTTCTTAGCCAAAGTGGCTCATCAATGACTCTTTCGTCCATTAAGAACTCTTTTAAATATTTTTTTACATCTTTAGTTTCCGTACTATCAGGCGAACCTAGATTAACAATTAAAGCTCCTTTCATATTATTAAATTGACATTAGATATTTTTTGGGTGTTGTTCCAAATTTTTTTTTAAAAGCGTTTATAAAATGAGTAGCTGTACTGTACCCTACTCTAAGAGCTACCTCATTAACATTATAATTTCCGGAGGACAATAATCTTTTAGACACTTGCATTTTATAATCAATTAAGAATGAAAATACAGAAGCACCATAAACTTGTTTAAAACCTTGTTTTAATTTCTTTAAACTTATATCAACTTCCTTAGCAAGCTCTTGAAGAGTAGGTGGCTCAATCATTCTTGAAATAATAATTTCTTTTGCTTTTTTAATTTTTTTAATATTATTATCATCAGATAAAAAAGGACATTGCTCAATATCCATTTCTTTGTCTTTACTAAAGTATAAACTCATAAGTTCGAAAACCTTTCCTCTTAAATATAATTTATACATCGTTAGGTTTAGAGATTGCTGATACATTTGATTAAGAATAACAGCAATCATTGGGCCAATTTTTTTTTCTTTATAAAGCTTATTCTCAATATTGTCATTGTTTAAAAAAGAAATTTGATCTGATTCATTTGAAAACAAACTGTGAAATTTTTTTATTGAAATTAATATTGATATCACTTGGCTATTTGCATCCAATAAAAGATCAATCGGAAGTTCTTTGTGTGGATTATATAACAAAATTGAGTTTTCATTTTCTACGTTAAAAACATATGAGCCTTGATTAAATAAAAACTTTGAAGATCCTTTTAAACAAAAATGAAATTGTATATAGTCTTTTCCAATTTTAGAATTAAAATTAGATTCAAATTCATTTTCATTAGTTTGTTTTAATAAAATCACCCCTTCATCAACTTTAAAACTTTCTGTAGATCCTTTTGCGATATTTTTGAAATTCATTTAAAAAAATTTTCTAATTTAGAAGCGTTCTAAATTAAATGGTTTTGGTTTACATTTTATATCTGTAAAAATATAAAAAATTACATAATTTTAAACACTATTTTAAATAAAAACTTGTGGAGTTATTAATAGAACCGCTAGCGTTATTTTTTAATTAAACTGAACATTATTTTTACATCGAAATAATTAATTATTTGAAAGCTCCATTTTTTAACGTAATTGGAATAAGTTACAAAAATGCCAACACATCTGTAAGAGGAATGTTTAGCTTAAGCCTAGATCAATCTAAACTTCTTATTCAAGAATCATTAAATGAAGGAATAGATAATTTAATTGTTAATTCAACATGCAATAGAGTTGAAATCTACTCTTCATCTTCAGATGTAAATTTACTAATAAAATTACTTTGTAAGTATTCAAGAGGGACTATTAGAGATTTCAAAAAATATGGTTACACTATTGAAGGAGCTGAAGCAATAAATCATATTTTTAAAGTTGGAACCGGATTAGACAGTCAGATTTTAGGAGATTTTGAGATCATTACTCAACTCAATAATAGTTTTTTAAGGTCAAAAAAATTACATGCAATAAATCCTTCTTTTGAAAGGTTGTTCAACATGGTTAAACATGCAAGCAAAAGAATTAAAAATGAAACTAAGATATCCTCAGGTGCAACTTCAGTTTCTTATGCCGCAGTAAGATATATATTGGATAACATTAAGAATTTGAAATCAAAAAAAATTCTTTTGTTTGGCACTGGTAAAATTGGAAGAAATACTTGTGAAAACCTAGTCAAACATACTTCAAACAAACATATAACTCTAATTAATAGATCTGAAGAAAAAGCAAGATTAATTGCCGGCAAATTTGAGGTTTTAGCAAAAAATATTTCTGATTTAAATAATCAAATATCAAAAGCTGATATTTTAATTGTTGCAACTTCATCCAATAAACCAACTGTTTTAAAAGAAATGGTATCTAAATCCAAGTCGCTTACTATTTTAGATTTATCCGTTCCCAAAAATGTTGAAGATGAGTTAAATTCTTTTAAAAATATAGATTTACTAGACCTTGATTACCTTTCTACGCTTACAAATAAGACTCTTGAAAACAGAAAAAAATTTATTCCTAATGCTGAGAAAATAATTAAAGAAATTACTGAGGATTATTATTTGTGGGTAGAAACTAGAAAGTTTGCTCCAACAGTTAATGCTTTAAAAATAAAACTTAAAAAGATTCAAGAAAATAAAATCAATACTCTTAAGAAAAAAACATCCTCTTTTGACGACACTAATGTAAAAGAAGTATCCGAACACTTAATTCAAAAAATCACAAATCAAGTTGCTAATCATTTAAGAGATAGCGATGATTTTGAAGAAGAATTGGAATCTATAAAAACGATTTTTCAACTTAATCACAATGATTGCTAAAATAAAAATTGGCACTAGAAAGAGTAAACTAGCTCTTTGGCAAGCAAACTATGCAAAACAAAAACTTGAGAGCATTGGATTAGATTGTGAAATAGTTAAAATAAAATCAGAAGGAGATATTAATCAAATTACGCCTTTATATGATTTTGGAGTAAGTGGAATTTTTACTAAAAGTTTAGATCAAGCCCTTTTAAATAACACTATTGATATAGCTGTTCATAGTCTTAAAGATGTTCCAATAAATTTAGCCTCTGGGCTATCTATTCATTGTGTTTTTAAAAGAGCCAGTTCTTCAGATCTTATAGTATTAAAAGAAAAATATACAGATTTCAAAAAGACTCTTACTATTGCAACAAGCAGTATAAGGAGAAAAACACAATGGTTAAATAAATATCCTAACCATAAAATTGTGTCTCTTAGAGGAAATGTTGAGTCTAGAATACAAAAACTTGAAAAAAATAATTGGGATGGAGCAATATTTGCGAAAGCAGGACTTGACAGGCTTTCAATATTGCCAGAAAACAAATTGAAATTAAACTGGATGGTTCCATCTGCAGCACAGGGGGCTGTTGCTGTAGCTTCCAGATGTAACGAAAATGAATTAAACAAACTTCTAAAATCCATTTCATGTAGTTCAACATTTCATTGCGTTAGTCAGGAAAGGGAATTTTTAAAATTAATGAATGGAGGCTGTTCGGCACCAATATCCGCATTTGCAAAAATTAAAGGGGATAAGCTTATTTTCAAAGCAAGCGTTTCATCTTTAGATGCGAAAAGCATAATAACAGTTGAGGATACATTTGATTATGATGACTTGAAAAGTGGCGAAAAAATGTTCGAAATGATTTTAAAAAATGGAGGCGAAAAAATTCTAAAAGAACTAAAGAAAGAAAATGAAAAAAATTAAAATTCTTTCTACTAGAAAATTAAATAAAGATCTAAGACATCTTTTCGATGATTTAAAATTTGATTTTTATCAGGATGATTTTATTTCAATACAACCTTTAAAGTTTAATCTTCCCGAGCATAATGGAAGCTGGATATTCACAAGTAAAAATGCCGTTGATGCAGTTTTTTCAATAAATAAAAATATTGATAAATTTTTTAACAAAATTTATTGTGTAGGCGAAAATACAAAATCACTTTTACTCAAAAAAGGACAAAAAATAACTAAAATGGCTCAAAATTCATCAATTTTAGCTGATTTTATATCAAAAACAGCAAAAAACGAAGAATTCATTTTTTGCAGAAGTGACATTAAAAATGAGGAATTTTCTATTTTTTTTAAGAAAAAAAACATAAAATTAAAAGAATTAGTCGTTTATAATAACATTGCAGAACCCATAAAATATAATCAAGTTTTTGATGCAATTTTGTTTTATAGCCCTAGCGGAATAAAAAGCTTTATGACAAATAATTCATTGAACAATTCATATTGCATATGTATTGGTAATACAACTTCAAAATATATTAACCAATATTCAGATAAAGTTTTATGCTGTAAAGTACCAACAATTGAAAATGTAATTCGCAAAACAATTAAATTATTTAATAATGATTAAAAATGACACCCCTCTTTTTTTAAGAGCTCTTAATGGAGAAACTGTGGAAAGGCCACCTGTATGGATTATGAGACAAGCAGGAAGATATTTACCCGATTTTATGGTTTTAAAAAATAAATATGATTTTTTTACGAGATGTCAAACACCAGAACTAGCTACTGAAATAACTTTAATGCCAATTAAACAAATTGGATTAGATGCTTCTATAATCTTTAGTGATATTTTAGTAATTCCTCAAGCAATGGGAATTAATGTTGAAATGAAAAACAATTTTGGGCCATATATCGAACATCCTATCAGAAAAAAATCAGATATAATTAATTTAAATATTCAAAATGTTGAAGAAAAATTAAGCTATGTTTTTGAGGCAGTGAAAATGACCAAAAAAGAATTGCCCGATAATATTCCTTTAATTGGGTTTGCAGGATCTCCGTGGACAATACTGTGCTATATGGTTCAGGGTAGTGGTTCAAAAAACTTTGATATTGCAAAAAGTTTTTGTTTTGAAAACCCAGAGCTAGCTAATATGCTTTTAAGTAAAATAACTTCAATTACTATAGAGTATTTGGAAAAGAAAATTGAAGCAGGTGTAGATGCTGTCCAAATTTTTGATTCTTGGGGAGGAGTTTTATCTCACACTGATTATCAAATTTACTCTTATCCATATATTGAACAAATTACCAATGCTTTAAAAAAAATAAAACCTGTAATAATTTATCCTAAAGGATGTTGGCACTCCATCAATGCATATTCAAAAATTGGAGCATCTGGCCTTGGAATTGACTGGACATGTTCAGCTAGGAACGCCCGTTACTTATCAAACAACAATATCACTCTTCAAGGCAACTTAGATCCAAGCAGATTGTTTTCGCCTAAAAAAGAACTTATAAAACAGACGACTCAAATGTTGAATGAATTTGGAAAAGATAAATATATCGCAAATTTAGGTCATGGAATACTTCCAAATACACCTGTTGACAATGTTAAGGTTTTTGTAGAAACTATTAAAAATTATTCTGCTTAATGAAAAATGTTTTTTCTAAATATATAGATTCTCTTCAAGCTAGTGTAATATCTTCCTTGGAACAGGTTGATGGTTTAGGGAAATTTAAAAAAGATTCTTGGTCTAGAGTAGAAGGAGGAGGAGGTCTAACAATGGTTCTTGAAAATGGCAATGTTTTTGAGAAAGGCGGAGTTAATGTTTCTAAAGTTCATGGCAAACTTCCTGAGTCAATGTCAACGATGTTAAATACTAAAGATTCTGATTTTTATGCATGTGGGATAAGTATTGTTCTACATCCTAAAAATCCGATGGTTCCTACTTTTCATGCTAATTTGAGATACTTTGAACTCTATAATAATGGTACTTTAAAAGACCGGTGGTTTGGTGGGGGTCTTGATCTAACTCCTTATTATATTTTTGAAAATGATGTTATTCATTTCCATGCAAATTGTAAAAGTTCTTGTGACAAGTATGATTTAAGTTTTTATAATAATTATAAAAAAAAATGTGATGAATACTTTTGGAATTCTCACAGAAATGAAGCTAGAGGTGTTGGAGGATTGTTTTTTGATTATTGTAGAGAAAATAATGAAATGTCAGTGGATAAATGGTTTTCGTTCATAAAAGATATGGGGCAATGTATTTTAAATTCTTACATTCCAATTGTTGAAAAAAGAAAAAATGAAACATTTAACGAGCTTAACGTAAACTGGCAACAAATTAGAAGAGGAAGATATGTTGAATTTAATCTTCTGCATGACAAAGGAACTTTGTTTGGATTAAAAACTAAAGGCAGAATTGAAAGTATTTTAATAAGTATGCCTCCAAAAGTTAAATGGGCTTATGATTTTAATCCAGCCAAAGGCAGTAATGAAGAAAAGCTTATCAAAATATTAGAATCTCCAAAAAATTGGGTTTAAATTAAAAATATGTATCCACTAAATAGAAATAGAAGACTTCGTTCAAAACAATCTCTAAGAAATTTAATTAAAGAGTCATCAATACATCCTCATGACTTTATTGTTCCACTTTTTATAATTGAAGGAAATAATTTAAAAGAAGAGATACCTTCAATGCCTAATTATTTTAGATATAGTTTAGATAATGTAAAAAAAGAAGTTAAACAATTGTGGTCTATAGGAGTTCAAGCTGTTTTATTGTTTGTCAAAGTAGAAGATTCTTTAAAAGATAATTTTGGAACCGAAGCTATCAATAATAATGGCCTTATGCAAAGAGCCATAAAAGAAGTCAAAAATAGTGTACCAGAAATGACCATCATAACTGATGTCGCTTTAGATCCATACTCAAATTATGGTCACGATGGAATTGTAAAAAACAATAAAATTCTTAACGATCAAACCAATATTGTATTGTCTAAAATGGCTTTAAGTCATGCTAAAGCTGGAGCAGATATTGTTGCTCCAAGCGATATGATGGACGGAAGAGTTTTATCTATTAGAAAAATACTTGAAGATAACAGCTTACATGATACTGGAATAATGAGTTATGCGGTTAAATATGCATCCAGTTTTTATGGTCCATTTAGAGATGCTCTAGATTCAAAACCTGGCTTTGGAGACAAACAAACTTATCAAATGGATTTTCACAATAGATCAGAAGCAATAGCCGAAGCTAAATCAGATATTGAAGAAGGTGCTGATATTATAATGGTAAAGCCTGGGATAAGTTATTTGGATATTTTACGAGACTTAAAGAACGAAATAAGTTCTCCAATAGCAATTTATCAAGTAAGTGGAGAATACTCAATGCTTAAAGCTGCTGCCAAACAAGGCTGGCTCGATCATGATAAAGTTATGATGGAACAGCTTGTGTCAATGAAAAGAGCTGGTGCAACAATGATAGCATCATACTTTGCTGAAGATGCAATAAAATTAATTTCTTAATTTTCATACATTAGTAGTGTATGAAATATTTCAAAAATAAAATTGGGTTAATAATATCTTTATTTCTAATTTTTTGCGGATTCAATTTTAGTTCTGAAATTATTTATTTGTCAGAGTTAGTTGTGACGGTCTACAAAATGAAAAGAACTAAAGCAGATATTACAGACTATAAATATTTTGAAAACATAGAGATTTCTAAAAGTAATTCTCCCCAGCCTTGGCCAATTCACAAAAACTATAATCTTGTGCCAGAAACTCAAAATTTAAAAAAGACTCATGCTGAACTTGGAACAGTAGCTTATTTAATAATAAAAAACGATTCGATTTGGCACGAAAAATATTATAAAGACTACAATCAGAACTCTTATAGTAATTCTTTCTCAATGGCTAAAAGTATAGTCTCCGCTACAATGGGCAAAGCTATAAAAGATGGCTATTTTAAAAACATTGATGATAAGGTGGGTTTTTATATTGAAGGATATTCTGAGGGGTTTGCTGCAGAATTAACAATAGGAGATCTGTCAAGTATGTCGTCTGGATTAGATTGGGACGAAAGCTATACAAATATTTTTGGAGTTACAGCAAAATCTTACATCACAAGTGAACTTAATGAATTAATAAAATCTAGATCTATTATAGAAGAGCCCGGAAAAAACTTTAAATATTATAGTGCTAGCACACAGCTTTTAGCAATGAGTATTGAAAAAGCAACTGAAAATAAAATATCTAATTTAGTTCAAGAATGGTTTGTGGAACCTTTGGGTTTTGAAAATAACGCTCTTTGGCAAATTGACGGTGCTAAAAACAAAAGCATAAAAGCATATTGTTGTTTTAACTCTAATGCTAGAGATTTTGCAAGATTCGGGAAGCTTTATAAAGATTTTGGAAAATGGAATGGGGTTCAAATTTTAGATTCTTCTTTTGTTGTTAAATCTATTAAGCCTAGGTTTGAAAAAAGTCCAGAGTATGGTTATGGTTTTTGGTTAGGAAAAATTAATGAAAATAATTTTTTTGCAATGAGAGGGATATTAGGCCAATATGTAATTGTTCTTCCCAAAAAAAACATTATGGTGGTTAGACTTGGTCAGAGAAACCTTGAAAAAAATAATGATAGACCAAAAGATTTTGATATTTATTTAAAAGAAGCAATAATAATGCTTGAAAGTGTAAAAATTTAATTTTTATGACTGGCAAAACTCTACTTTCTATAAAAAATTTAACAATAAAAATAGGTGTCCAAATTATTTTATCTAATATTTCTTTAGATATTAAAAAAAATCAAGTTTTAGGATTAGTTGGTGAATCTGGAAGTGGAAAATCATTTACTGCACTATCTATTTTAGACTTAATAAACATCAAAAACTTAAATGTTGAAGGGGAAATAATTTTTAACGGAACTAAATTAAATAATTTATCATTTAGAGAATTTCAAAAAATTAGAGGAAAAGAAATTTCAATAATTTTTCAAGAACCAATGAGTTCTTTAAACCCAAGCATGAAATGTGGTGATCAAATTTCTGAAATCATTCTTAATCATGAAAAAATTAACAAAAAAAACGCTAAAAAAAAATCTTTGGAGCTTATTCAGAAGGTTCAATTAAAACACTCTGAATTAGTCTATGAAAAGTATCCTCACCAATTAAGCGGAGGACAACAACAAAGGATAATGATAGCAATAGCAATAGCCTGTAAGCCTAAACTATTAATTGCAGATGAACCAACCACGTCATTAGACGGTATTGTAAAAAATGATATCATTTCTTTAATTAAATCTTTACAAGACGAATATAAAATGAGCGTTTTATTTATATCTCATAATTTAAAATTAGTTGCAAAGTTTGTTGATAGTTTAATTATTTTAAAAAACGGTTTAATTATTGAAAAAGGTGTTTCTTCAAAAGTTTTTAATTATCCTAAAAGTAAATACACTCAACATTTAATAAACTCATCACCTCCCACAAGCAATAGGCCAAACAGGCTAATAACTTCTAAAACAAAGAAAAACAAGCTAATAACAAAAGAAGAAAGAACACGTATACATTTAAAAATCTATAATAAAACTCCAATTTTAAAAGTAAATAAATTGAATGTCTCTTACGGAAATACCAAAATAATTAAAGACATCTCATTTGACCTATTTAGGGGAGAAACATTGGGTATAGTTGGAGAATCTGGTTCTGGTAAATCTACAATTGCAAAATCTATTTTAGGGATTGTTAAAACTGAAAATGGAGAGGTTTATTTTAAAGATGAAAATATTAAAAACATATCCAATTCGGTCTTTAGAAAAAAAGTTCAGTTAATATTTCAAGATCCCTACTCCTCTTTGAATTCTGAAGTTTCAGTGGGGAAATCAATAATTGAGCCGATGATTGCACATAAAATTTTTAGTTCTAAAAAAGAAATGAAAACTAGAGTTTTGGAGCTCTTAAATCAGGTAGGTTTATTAGAAAGTGATTATAATAAATTTCCTAACCAATTTTCCGGAGGCCAAAGACAAAGAATTGTTATAGCAAGAGCATTAGCATTAAATCCTGAAATTATAATATGTGATGAATCAGTGTCTGCGTTAGATGTATCGGTTCAAGCGCAAATTTTAAATTTACTGAGTGATTTAAAAGAGATATATCTGTTTACCTTTATTTTTATATCGCATGACATGTCTGTTATAAAGTATTTTACTGATAGATTAATTGTATTAAAAAAAGGAGAAATTGTAGAATTTAATGAGACCGATCTTTTATTTGAAAAACCTAAAAAACCCTATACTAAAGCTCTATTAAAAGCTAGCGATTTTTAAATTTCTTGTAAAATCCCTAATTAAATAATAAACAATATGAACCTTACTATAATCTTTGAATGGATTTTACAATTACATTCTTTATGGGCAATCCTTACAATGACAATTATATTTTATACAGTTTTAAGGAGTTTTTTTAGTGCATTACAAAATAAAATTTTTAAACTTCTAGATTTAAGAATTGCTTTATTTACATTGATATTTTGTCATATCCAATTTGTTATAGGAATTATATTATATTTTCTGTCTCCAAAATTTAAATGGTGGTATAATGGTTTTGAAGAAATTCTTAAAAATGATGAATATTTCTTTTATTTGGTAAAGCACCCTCTTTTAAATATTTTTTCAATACTTTCTATTACTATAGGCTGGTCTCTATTTAAAAAAGCAAAAACTAATCAAAAAAGGTTTATTCGAATAGGAATATTTTATTTAATTGGATTTTTATTAATCTTATTAGCAACACCTTATGGAAAATGGCTGTAAAAAAAACGCCCTCTTAAAATAAGAGAGCGTTTACCAAATAATTAAAAAACCATTAAACTTTATTATTACTTAAATTTAATTTTAAATTAAGTAGCCAGTTCACAAAATTTTGTTAATCTTTATAACATGAATAATACATATGCTGTGCTTGGAGGAGGAAGTTGGGGAACTGCAATAGTCAAGATGCTATGTGAAAACAATAATATTGTTAACTGGTATATAAGAAGTGAAGAGGATGTTCTTTTTATTAAAAAAAAGAGCAGAAATTCTAAATATTTACAATCTGTAGTTTTTGATAAATCAAAAATAAATCCCAGTTCTTCTATAAGAGAAATAGTTGCTAAATCTGACATAATTATTTTAGCGATACCATCTCCTTTTTTAGATACAGAATTAAAAAAAATAAGTGATCTTTTAAAAGACAAGATTCTTTTTTCAGCATTAAAAGGAGTTATTCCAGAGTCCCACTTAATTGTTAGTGAGCATTTAAATGAATTTTACAAAATTCCTTTTTCCAAAATCGGAATTATTACTGGACCATGTCATGCTGAAGAAGTTGCTCTTGAAAAATTATCCTACTTGACTGTTGCTTGTAAAAACATAATTAACGGACAAGAAATGGCAAATTCTCTCAAGTCAAGCTATATTAAAGTGAAAGTTTCAAAAGATACTATGGGCGTTGAGTATGCTGCAATGCTAAAAAACATATATGCTATAGTCGCAGGCATATGTCACGGATTAGGATATGGAGATAATTTCCAAAGTGTTTTAATTAGCAGTTGTGTCCGAGAGATGAAAAAGTTTGTTTACAAAATTTATAAAACCAACAGAGATATAAATGACTCTGAATACTTAGGAGATTTGTTAGTAACCTGTTATTCCTCGTTTAGCAGAAACAGGACTCTTGGGAATATGATTGGGAAAGGATATACTTTAAAAGCAGCTATTTCCGAAATGTCTATGATTTCTGAAGGATACTATGCTACAAAAAATGCATTTGAATTAATTGAAAATGATTTTAGAGAGTTTAATATAATTACAAGTGCTTATGAAATTCTTTATCAAAATTCCAATCCTAAAGCAACAATAAAAAAATTAACTAATCAATTAGATTGAGTTTTTAAATTGATTAATAAATCTTATATCATTATCATATAATATTCTTATGTCTTCAATTTGGTAAAGAAGCATGGCTATTCTTTCTATGCCCATTCCAAAAGCAAAGCCTGAATATTTACTAGAATCTATTTTACAATTATCTAATACATTTGGATCAATCATTCCACAACCCATTATTTCAAGCCAACCAGTTCCTTTAGTAATTTTATAATCAGTTTCAGAATTTAAACCCCAATATATATCTAATTCAGCACTAGGTTCAGTAAAGGGAAAATAGGACGGTCTTAGTCTTATTTTAGATTTGCCAAACAACTCCTTTGTGAAATAAAGTAAAGTTTGTTTTAAATCCGCAAAAGAAACATTGTCATCAATATATAGACCTTCTATTTGATGAAAAAAACAATGTGATCTGGCTGAAATATCTTCATTTCTATAAACTCTTCCTGGTGAAATAGTTCGAATTGGAGGATTGTTTTCTTCCATATGCCTAATCTGAACTGATGAAGTATGTGTTCTTAGAAGAAGATCTGGATCTTTATTTATGAAAAAAGTATCTTGCATGTCTCTGGCAGGATGATGTAATGGAAGGTTTAAGGCAGTAAAATTATGCCAATCATCTTCAATTTCTGGGCCTTCAGAAACATTGAAACCAATTTTATAAAAAATATCAATTATTTTGTCTCTAATAATCGAAATAGGATGTCTTGAACCAAGCTCAATCATTGATCCTGGTTTTGTTAAATCTAAATCTTCAACCGTATTACCAGAGTCTTTATTAAGTGCTTTTTTTAATTCTTCTATTTTACTAAGAGTAACGTTTTTTAACTCATTTATTGCTAATCCATATTCTTTTTTCTTTGAAGGCTCAACCTTCTTAAACTCAGAAAAAAAATGACTAACAAATCCTTTTTTTCCTATAAAATCTATTCTAAATTTTTCAAGGTCATCGTTATTCTTTGCAGAAAAACTTAATGCTTGTTGAATTTTTTTTTGTATTTCCTCAATCATAAATTGATATAAATATTGATTCAAAAATACTCATTTTCATTTATTCAATAAGTTGTTTTTCAATAAAATAATTTATAATAGATTCTTTCATCAAAATACTTTGTTCACCAGACTTCAAGTTTGGTAATTTATTAATGGTTTTGTAATGAGGCCAACCGTCTTTATCAACATAGTCAAATTCATAAAATCCATAAGGCTCTAATAAACGACATACTGCAATGTGCATGATATCAATTTTTTGGTCTTTATTAAATTTTATGTTTGGATTTCCAAATTCCTGAACTCCAATTAAATAAATAACACTTTCAATATCTAAAACATCTCCTTTATTAAATTCATTACTTAAAAGATTTAAAATATTTTTCCATTTCTCACTTAAATCCTTTTTTGATTCCATTTAAAATATAATTTCAATTGTATGAAAACAATATACTTATATTTGTAAATAAAATCTTGAATTACTTAGACATTTTTATTGTATGCCTTACCGCCCTTGGCTTTTACAGAGGCTATAGCAAGGGCTTGATAATTGAGTTGACATCTATACTAGCTTTAATTCTTGGAGCTTATGGATCTTTAAAATTTTCTGGATTAACCTTTGATTTTTTCAAGAATACTTTCCCTAATCAATTAGAATCATTGGAAGAGTCATATGTAAAGATTTTTTCCTTTGCATTTACATTTATCATTATTCTTGTTAGTATTTCTATTACAGGAAAAGCTTTAACAAAAATTGCTAAAATTCTTTTTTTAGGATTTTTAAATAAATTATTTGGAGGACTGTTTGGAGCTATCAAGTATGTTCTAATAGTTTCATTTTGTTTTGTATTTTTTGAAAATATAAATTCAGAGTTTTCGTTTATAGACAATGAAATTATTGAATCAACTTTTTTATACCGTCCTATTTTAAACTTAGGAGATCAGCTTTTGAGCCTTTTTAATTTGAGCAGCAATTCAATCAATTTTTTTAATTGATTTTGACTCCATCCATCCACTAGCGCCATTAATTAATTCAACTGAGACCCAATCATTGAGCTCTTCTTTAATGGTTACTTTAGTGCCTTCGTGTAGATTAAATTGAATTTCACTTCTGAAATTTGGTTCTGTTCTGAAATCTATTTTTTTATCAAAAATTATCGCTTCTTGAACTGAAGCTTTATTTTCATGTTTACTTATACCCGTAAATAAAAATATATTAGAAACTATAAACATAAATGCCGATAAGCTGAATAATCTTTTCTTCCAATAGCTATTCTTATTAAAAAAATATAAAACAAATAGAATTAAAAAAAGGTATAAAAATATAATCCCTATAAATAACCACTTTTTAATTGAAAAAAACTTATATATGTATTCAAAAAAATCAGATAATTGATTTGAGGGTAAAATATCTATTTTATCAATTAACATATTTTGAGAATAAGTCAAATTGTTTAGTATATCCTTGTCGTTAGGGTTTAATTGTAAGGCTTTTTCAAAGTAATATATGCTATTAGGAATATCATTTATTTTATAGTAGCTATTCCCTAAATTAAAATATAATTCATCCGAGTGCTCGCCATTATTAATTATTTTAACAAATAAATTAATAGCTTCATTATAGTCCCCTGAATTGTAAAACTCAATACCAGATTTAAAATTAAATTCATTTTCTGTTTGAGAAAAAATAAATCCGGAAAACCACAAAAAGCTTAGAATAATAATATTTTTCATTTTAAATTACTTTATCAATTTCTGTAATAACCTTAACTGCATTTTCGTAATCATTATTTATTGTGACATTAGTGGCTGGCGTGAACCTTGCAAACTCACAGTTTTCAATTAATTTAATAAAAAACTCTATTGATTCTTTATCTATATTTTTAGTAAAAAGTAATTTAGAAATTTTTTCTTTACTATAGTCAAAAGTTTCGATTGAAAGTTTTGATTTTAAAAAATTGTGAAGTGCCTTTTCCAAAGCAACATAAAAAACATCTTTATTCTCTAAGTTTTTTCTGGCTTCAGATAAATATTTTTTAGCAAGCTTATTAGCTCTTCTAGATCTAGATTCTATTAACTGGGAATTAGTAATTTTTTTTGATTTAAAAAATATTAACAACAACAAAATTGCTAATACTGGAAATATTAAAGCTGAATAAAAGCTTATTGAATATATAAATGAGCTTGAATTTATTTTTACTAAATCAAACTCTGTTTTAATAAATTTAAATTGATTTATTGAGGGTAATATATTCTTGGACTTCGTTGTACTCGAACTATTAATATTGTTTTCCTGAAACGATAGTGGTCCTTCTAAAACATTAATAATTATTTCGTCAGAATAAATTGTTTCATATTTATTTGATTTTGGATTAAAAAAAGTAAATTCTACTGGCTTTATAGGATACTTTCCTTGAAATTGAGGAACTAACGTGTAGGTGTTTGAAATAAAACCTTTCATTCCCGTCAAGTTTGTAGATACTTTTTCATTATACTCTGGATCGTACTTTTCAAGAGAGCTTGGGACCTTAATCGATGGAGTTGAAAAGAGCTTTAGATTTCCATTTCCCGAAACTTTAACCGTTGCCTGTAAAGATTCTGATGCATTAAGCTCCGTTTTATTTGTTTTTAATTTAATATCAAATTTTCCAACAGCTCCGTTAAAACTTTCTGGAGCATTTAATGGTAATACTTTGACGTTAATTGATCTTTTGCCTGCAGTTACTTTTTTAGATACTTGATTATAAATACGATTTCCAAAAAAATCTCTTCTGTTTGTAGGGACATCCACCGAAACATCTAACGAAAGTGGAAGAACTTCAAGTTTCCCCGATTTTTGTGGATATAAAACTATTTTTTTCCAGGTTACAAAATTATAATTATCGCCCTTGTAAGATCCTCTTTCAATTTGTAATCTAGGAATTTTTATATTTTGAGACCAGAAATTTTCAAATTCAGGGGTTTCTATCTCACCTACATTAGTTACATTAATTTGAGGAGAATAATATAATTTATATATGATAGAAATTCCTTCGTTTAGATAAGGACTTATATTAGAAACTTCCGCTACTAAATGTAAATTTTCATTAACAACATAGTTAGGGTCATTTGGATCTTTGCTTATCGAAACCGATTCACTTACACTAATTTTTACAGGAAGAGTTTTGTAAATTTTATTGTCTATTTCAATAGTTGCCTGGCCTATTGTAACTGACCCTTTTTTAATTGGACTTAAAAAATATGAGTAAATTTTAGAAAAAGTTCTTTTTCCATTTACCCACATATTACTTACTGATTGGTTTGGACCTCCGACAACTTTAAAACCAGTAAAATTTGGAGGAGTAAAATTATCTCCATCTTTATTCATTTTAAAATCAACTCTCAATTTTTCATTAATACCTAAAGATTTTTTGCTCAAAATAGCCTCAAAGCTAACTGAGTTTTCCTGGGCTTTTAGATTACTAATTGAAGTGATCCAAAAAAATAAAAATATATAAAATCTAAGTTTCATTTTTAATTACCAATCTTTTTTGTTTTTGACAGGAGTTCCTTTAATCTTATTTTTATTAATCTTTTTCTGGACTTTTTTCTCTTCATTATCCATTGCTTTTAATAAATTTTTAAGTTGTTCAGGAGATATTTTGTTTGGTTGTGGTTTTTCTTTTTTATCATTTTTATTGTCTCCTTTATTATTCTTTTTATCGTCCTTTTTATCGTCCTTTTTATCATCTTTTTTCTTATCGTCCTTCTTATCATCCTTTTTATCGTCCTTCTTATCATCCTTTTTATCGTCCTTCTTATCATCCTTTTTATTATCCTTTTGTTGGTTTTTTAATAATTCTTTAGCTAATACATAATTATACCTTGTTTCATCATCAGAGGGATTATTAAGCAATGCGTTTTTAAATGAATTGACGGCATTTTGA
The DNA here is from genome assembly GCA_905182765.1 of Cryomorphaceae bacterium BACL29 MAG-121220-bin8. Lineage (GTDB taxonomy): Bacteria > Bacteroidota > Bacteroidia > Flavobacteriales > Flavobacteriaceae > MAG-121220-bin8. The sequence continues at coordinate 34,404 of CAJJCV010000030.1, forward strand.
TAATCTTCATTTTGCATATAAATATTACCTAAGTTATGAAAAGACTTGTGTATAGTTTGTTTACTTTTTGCTTTTTTAATTGATGATTTATATTGATTTATTGCTTCCTGTTTCAGTTCGTTTCTATAAAACGAATTTCCTAAATTATAAGATGCTTTAATATTTAAAGAATCCTTAGAAATTGATTTTCTATAAAGGGTTTCGGCCTCAATTAAATTCTTGTCAGCAAATTCAATATTACCATCCAAAGTCAAATTATTAGATTCCTTATTAATCGTTGTCTCTTGAGAGTTAACTTTAATAAAAAATAACAAAAAAATTATTGCGATTCTATTCATTAAATAAATTTAATTTTTTTACCCAATATGTTTTCTTCTCAAAAATAATTAACTCCAAACTTAAAAAAAGAATTGCAAACCCAATGAACCACTGAAATTGATCTTTATACGCTACAAATTGCTTGGATTCAAATTCTTTTTTATCCATTTCTTTTAACCTTTCAACAATTGCTTTTACAACTGACTCTGTATTTGCTCCATCTATATAAATTCCATTAGATGAATTAGCTATGTTTTTTAATAATTCTATATTTAGTTTTGTAATAACTACATCTCCGTTTTGATCTTTTTTATAAGACTTCACAATATTATTTTCTTTTAAAGGAATTGGAGACCCTTTAACTGAACCTAGTCCAATTGTAATAATTGTGATACCAGAGCTTTTAGCGATTTCTGTAATATTTTGATTTTGAATTTCATGATCTTCACCATCAGAAAGAATACACAAAACTCTGTTGGTTTGATTATCGTCATCATAAAAATCCTTAGCTAGATTTATTGATTCTAAAACGGCAGTTCCTTGAGAAGACAACATGTCTGTTGTTAGACTTTGTAAAAAAGTTTTAGCAGTTGAATAGTCATCCGTTATTGGAAGTATTGGAAGTGCAGAAGCTGCATATGCAATAACACCTACTCTATCGTTATTTAATTTATTGATAATTTCTGAAACTATTCTTTTGGCTTTTTCTAAACGGTTTGGAGCTATATCCTCGGCCAGCATACTTTTTGAAACATCAACAGCAAAGACTAAATCTACACCCTCTCTTTTTACAGTTTTAAGCTCTGTTCCTATTTTTGGATTTACAAGGGAAAGCGTTGCAAATAAAACGAAAAAAATTAAAAACAATAATTTAATTTTTGGTTTAAAAGTAGAAATATTTGGACTCAAAATCTTTAGTAAATCTGCAGAGATATATTTATTTTGTATTCTGTTTTTCCACCTACTCAAGAATACAAATCCTATAATAAGCACAGGGATTATTATTAATAAATAAAAATAAAATGTTTCTTCTAACTGGTACATTTATATAAAACTTTTAAATAATGTTGTTCTTAAAATCCACTCCAGAATTATTAAAAAAATAGCTAATAATACAAACCCTCTGTAAATTTCCTGAGCATTTGAATATTTAAATTCTTCTACATCGGTTTTTTCAAGTTTATTAATTTCTTGATATATTTCTTTAAGCTTTTTATTGTCAGTAGCTCTAAAATATAATCCTCCTGTTTTAGAAGCTATTGATTCCAAAAGCTTTTCATCAATTTCAACTTTTGTCAGACCGTATCTGAAAGATCCATCTGGATTTAAAGCTATAGGTGCTAAAGCGTTTCCATTACTACCCAACCCAATGGTATATGTCTTTATTCCAAAAGAAAGAGCTAAGTCTGCAGAAGTATTTGGGTCAATAAATCCAGAATTATTCACTCCATCAGTAAGTAAAATAACTACTTTACTTTTAGCTTTACTGTTTTTAAGTCTATTAACTGAGGTTGCCAAACCCATGCCAATTGCTGTTCCGTCTTCGATTATTCCATCAAAAATAATTTCATTCAAAGACTTTACTATAATTGATTTATCTGATGTAACCGGAGTCTTTGTATAACTTTCACCTGCGTACACTACAAGACCAATTCTATCGTTGACCCTATCGTTAATAAATTCTTTAGCCACTTCCTTTAATGCTTCTAGTCTATTAGGTTTTAAATCTTGGGCAAGCATACTTGATGAAACGTCAACAGCTATTACAATATCAATTCCTCTACTTTTTTTAGTTTGTGTAGATATGTCGATTATTTGTGGTCTAGCTAATGCAATAATTAGAGATCCTAAAGCCAAATATCTTAACAAATTTAGAAAGGGATAAAGAGTGATTTTAAAAGATGCTTTACTAAACAAATTAATTGAAGACATTTTAAGTTTAGAATTTTTTAGATGTTTAATTCTATGATTAACAACAACAAAGAACACTAAGGCTATAATAAGCCATAAAAATTCAGGATTGGAAAATATAATATTGTTAAACATTTTATTTCTTATTAAAGTCTATTGAGTTTTCAATTCTAGTTCTAATTTGTTTTGCATATTTATTATCCCTGTCCACAATAATATTTAAAGTTTGAGTTCCTCCATTTTCAAAAAATGATAAGCTAGAATATTCTTTTTTGACTGAAACCTCCTCCATGTTAAGATAATCAAAAGAGCCGTAATATCTAGTGGTAGATGTTCCGTTGTTAAGCGTAAACTCCTCCTGTTGAGTTAAAATGTTTAATGCTCCATTAGATTTTATTTTTTCCATAAGAATGGATTGAATGTCATCATCTTTATTAATTGGTCTTGTGCTGATTGATAAACTAAAAGGATCTTCTAAACTCTGAAAACTAAATAATTGACCTATTTTAGAATCGCTTCTTTTTAACACATCTGGTGAGGATATTTTAATTGGAAATGCTCCATAGCTGCTTTCAACCCAATCTTCTTTTTGAAGAAATTCTTTTGTTGAATTTCCTAACAAATTATCTTTTACTTCTTGCCATCCAAATACTGAAATAGAACCAAGGAGGGAGACAAAAGTCATTAGACTTAATATTTTGGCAATCTTAAATAGTAATTTTCTTTTCTTTTCTTTTTCTGTTTTCTTACGATACTCTTCGTTTTTTAAAAGCTCTTCTTCTGTTGGCTTAGGCATGGCTTCTTTAGTGTCAACAAGAACAGTCTCTAGAAGTTGTTTGTCTAGAATTGCTGTTTTAGAGCCTGGTGCTGATTTTGCAAATTTTACTAAATCGGCTGTAGACAATACTGATTTGAAATTTTTTAAAGTTTCTTTAGAGATATCTAATTGACCTGCATCTTTTAACAATTCTAATTTTACTATTAATTCATTAGTTGTGCTTTCAAGCGCATCTACTTTAACTTCTTCTTCAAAATAACTTTTTACAATTTCTGTTAATTTAGAATAATATAATTTGTAATCTAATTGATTTTTAGATTCATTTAATTCTAAGGATTTTAAAGCTTCAATCGCTTTCTCCAAAGGAGGAGTGATTTTTTCTTTAGTTGAGTTAAAATATTTAGATTCCTTATAAAATTTAATAGATAATAACGCAATTGAAATTATACTTAGAATTAAAAAATATTTTTTCCACCAGCCTTCATTATTTCTTTCAACTTGAATTATATTTTTTATATCAAAAAACTTCTTACTAACAGTATCGACTTTAACACTTGAAACGTTAATTAAAATAGAATCTTGATATTTAATTATTTGATCAATAATTTTAATCGGAGGAGTTATAGAAAATGTGCCTGCTTCAAAACTTGTCAAAGAATATTTTTTCACAAATTCAACTTTATTCTCTTTAAATAAAGTATCCATTTTAAAATCTTGTATTACATCAATGGGAGGATTAAATTTTAATAATTTAAATTCAAAATCGTTCAATGAATCTGATATAAAAGAAAATTCATAATTAATTTTTTCGCCAACTTTAATAGATAGTGTATCTACTTTAGACTTTAGGTTTATTGGAGATTGAGAAAAAAGCCCAAAACTTAAATTGAGTAAAAAAAACGATATTATAATTTTCTTATTAACCACGGTTTTTAAAATAATTTAGTAGTTTTTTAATATAACTTTCGTCTGTTCTACAAAGTATGGTGCCTGCTCCATTTATAGTGAATAAGTCATTAAAAGTTTTAAATTTTAATGAGCTTTCTTTTTTATAACTGTCTCGTACGAATTTTGATGATGTGTCAATTAATTGAACTTGCTTTGTTTCCTGGTCAAACATTTGAACTAATCCTAAATTTGGGATAAACTCTTCCAGCTTATCAAATACTTTAATACCCGTTAAATCATGTTTTTTTGATGTGATTTTTAATGTTTTCTCATAATCAGGAGAAATAAAATCTGATAAAATAAATGCGATAGACTTTTTTTTCAAAACACTAATTAAAAATTCCAAAGCAACACTAATATTTGTTTTTATACTTTTTGGTTTAAATTCAATTAATTCCCTAATAATTCTAAGAACATGTGTTTTTCCTTTACTAGGCGGGATGAATAACTCAATCTGATCACTAAACAAAATTAAACCTACTTTATCATTATTTTGAAGTGCTGAAAATGCTAAAGTTGCTGAAATTTCAGTAATAATATTCTTTTTTATAGCATTATCTGTTCCAAATAAAGCTGAGCTACTTACGTCAACAATAAGCATAAGGGTAAGCTCTCTTTCTTCTTCAAAAACTTTTACAAAAGGCTCGTTATATCTAGCAGTAACATTCCAGTCTATAGCTCTAACGTCATCTCCAAACTGATAGTTTCTAACTTCGCTAAAAGTCATTCCCCTTCCTTTAAATGTACTATGATATTCTCCCCCAAAAATATTATTACTTAATCTTCTGGTTTTGATCTCAATTTTTCTGACTTTTTTTAACAGGTCTTTAGTTTCCAAAATAATGCAAATGATTAATTAGGTGTAGTTAATTGTTTTCTAAGGAACTTCTACTTGATTAACTATTTTATTGATTATTTCCTCAGATGTAACATTCTCTGCCTCTGCCTCATACGTAAGGCCTATTCTATGCCTTAAAACATCATGAATTACGGCTCTAACATCCTCTGGAACTACATATCCTCTTCTTTTTATAAAAGCATAACACCTTGAGGCGCTGGCAAGGTTAATACTTCCTCTTGGTGAAGCTCCAAAATTTATTAACGGCTTTAGATCTTCTAAGCCATATTTCTCAGGATATCTTGTTGCAAAAACTAAATCTAAAATATATTTTTCAATTTTCTCATCCATATATACTTTTCTGACTGATTCCTGGGCTCTAATAATTTGTTTTACCGTAACAACAGGCTTAATTTCTCCAAAACTATTATTAATATTAGCTCTGACTATTAGTTGTTCATCTTCAATTTTTGGATAATCAATTATAGTTTTTAACATAAATCTATCAACCTGTGCTTCAGGAAGAGGGTATGTTCCTTCTTGCTCTACAGGATTTTGAGTTGCCATTACTAAAAATGGAGGTGATAATTTAAATGTTGAATCTCCAATAGTAACTTGTCTTTCCTGCATTGATTCTAATAAAGCTGATTGAACTTTAGCAGGAGCCCTGTTAATTTCATCTGCAAGAACAAAGTTGGCGAAGATCGGACCTTTCTTAATTGAAAAATCATTTTCTTTCATATTATAAATCATAGTTCCTACTACATCTGCTGGCAATAAATCTGGTGTAAATTGTATTCTACTAAAACTACCTTTAACTGCTTTACTTAAAGAATTTATAGCCAATGTTTTTGCAAGACCCGGTACACCTTCTAAAAGTATATGACCTTGTCCTAAAAGACCAATTAATAATCTTTCCATCATATGCTTTTGTCCAATAATTACTTTATTCACTTCAAGCATAAGGATGTCAATAAAAGCACTTTCCTTTTCAATTAGTTCGTTGATTTCTTTAATGTCAATTACTTTGTTCATTTTTATTTATTTATTATAAAATTACTTAAAAAACTAAGGGGGTGCAATTTGAATAAAAAAAACGATTCAAATTGTTAATAATTGGTTAAATATTTGTTTTTACTCAGTTGAAAGAATTAATTATTCAATTAACATTTCTTCTATTTCTTTTGGAACAAGATGAGATATCGAAATTTTTTCTAAAATATTTTTTCTAATAAGAGTCGAAGATATTTCCATAATTGGAGCGTTATACAAGTTTACATTCGGATGGCTTATTAGTTGACTTTTTTCTTTTGTCAGACTTTTTCGAGGATAAACACATATTTTATGCTCTAAAATTAGTTGGTGATTACTCCATAGATGAAGGGTGTTCAAATTATCTTCGCCCAATATAATTTTAAAAACCGTACTAGGATATTCTAAATTTAAATGTGTTAGAGTATCAGAGGTGTTATAAGGAGGCTTGAGATTAAACTCAACATCAGAACAAATTATCTTGCTGTTTTTTTTACAATAGTTATTGATAATTTTAAATCTATCATAATAACTCGTTACTTTATTTTCTTGTTTGAATGGACTTAATGGAGTGATCACAAACCAGATTTCATCTAAATTTAGTTCTTTTAAAAAATATTTGGCTATTGCAATATGGCCATTATGTAATGGATCAAATGTTCCAAAAAACAATCCTACATTTTTATTCATTTGGATAGAAAATTTTGAATTGCAATATGCGATTGCTTTTTAGCTAAATCAAGATTGTCGTTGATAACGGTAATATCAAAATTTGGTTCTTTTTCTATTTCTTTTTGAGCTTTTTGAATTCTTATCTCAATAGACTTGTCAGAATCCTTATTTCTAGAAACTAATCTTTTTTTAAGTTCTTTTATACTTGGTGGTTTAACAAAAACTGAAAGTGCATTCTTCTTAAAATATTCTTTTAGTTTAATGCCGCCAATTACATCAATATCAAATATTAGGTTTCGTGTTTCTAATAATTTCAATACTTCATTCTTCAGACTCCCATAAAAAATACTATCGTAAACTTCTTCAAATTCAAGTAAATCTCCATTGTTAATTAGTTTTTTAAACTCTAATTTGGATTTAAAAAAATAATCTTTTCCTTCAATTTCACCTTCTCTTTTTTGTCTTGTTGTAGCTGAAATCGAAAAAGACAAATTCAATTCTTTTTGATTTAATACGTGCTTAACCAGAGTGGTTTTACCACTTCCAGATGGAGCAGAAAAAATAATACATTTTCCTTTAAACATTATAAAACATTAAGAAGTTGTTCTTTTATCTTTTCTAACTCATTTTTCATTTCAACCACAGCCTTTTGCATTGGCAAGTTATTAGATTTTGAACCAATGGTATTGATTTCTCTACCTAATTCTTGACTTATAAATGTTAATTTTTTTCCCTTTTCAATTTGACTTTCACTCAATGTAGTTTTAAAATAAATTAAATGATTTTTTAATCTAACTATCTCTTCATTAATGTCAAATTTTTCTAAATAATAAATCAATTCTTGTTCAAATCTATTTAGGTCAATCTCTACTTTGATATTATCTAAGTTTTTCTTTAATCTTTTTTTTATTGAGTTCATTCTCTCTGGAATTAACTCTTCTATTTGTATCAGTTTGTTCTGGATTACCTCCAAATTACTCAGAAGATCTTTTTCCATAGAAATTCCTTCTTGAATTCTAAAATCAATTAGTTCTTTAATGGCGTTTTTAACTAATTCTTTAATGGCATCCAACAAATTCTGATTAAGATCAGGACGATTAGTTTCAATAGAGTTTGGAAGTGTAATTGCAATTTTAAGAAATTCAGCGCGATCAAATAAAGTTCCGGGTGTAATTTTTTTCAAATCTTTGATGTAAGATTTTATAACATCATGATTTAAGTTAGAATTAAAATTGTTTTCTGAAATTTTAAAATTGATTTTAAAATCAATCTTACCTCTTTTTAAACTGGTTGTCAAAATTGATCTTATATCACTCTCGATATTTCTAAACATTGGGTTTAAACTGTAATTCAGATCGAGATTTTTACTGTTCAAGGACTTAATATCCAAAGATATTTTTCCAAGTTCTGAATCTATAGAGGCATTCCCAAAACCAGTCATTGATTGTAACATGTCGGTAAATTTACAAAAAAGTGAGGCTTAGTCTAATTTCCTTAACCATATATTTCTAAAACTTAATGGAATGCAACAATGATCTTGTAGCATTATCGGAGCATTACCGTGAGCTGAGTATTTTGGCTGTCCAACATTTGTCGTAGTACCTTTAATTTCAACATGATTTTGAATTAAAACTCCATTATGAAAAACTGTAAAGTAACCAGGGTTTTCTAATATTTTATTTTTAAACTCAGGTGCTGTAAAAATAATGTCATAAGACTGCCAGTCACCTGGTTTTTTACTTGCGTTTTTTAAAGGAATATGTTGTTTATAAACAGATCCTGCTTGACCATTAACATAAGTAGGGTTCTGGTAACTGTCTAAGATTTGTATTTCATAATTTTGTTGAAAAAAAACACCACTATTTGACCTGCTTTGATTATTATGCTTGTCTAATCCTTCAGCATCCGTTTTCCATTCAATATGTAATTGAACTGATCCAAATGATTCTTTTGTTTGAATCGCACCCTTTCCGTTGACAACAGTCATAGAGCCGTCATTATTGATTATCCATTGTGGCTCTTTATCTCCCCAAGTAACCCAGTTTGAAAAATCTGTTCCATCAAATAAAATAATTGCATCACTTGGTGCTTTAGAAAAACTAAATGATTCTATTTTTTCTGGAATTGGCTCCCATATTTCTGTGGCTTTACTTTGAGATAAGGCAAATGAAAAACTTAAAAAAAAAATGTAAAATAATTTTGATTTCATATTAAAGAGTTCTAAAGTATTCTGCTAAACTTTTAGCCTCTTGTTCAGTGAGGTTTTGGTTTAACATCAATATGTTATTATATTCTTTTAAAAGAGCAATAGCTACGGGATCTTCTTTTAACATTTGATCAGGATTCAGCATTATATTTAAAACCCATTCCACACTTCTTCTTTCATAAATTCCAGTCATAGCAGGACCAATTAATCTTCTGTTTACATTATGACATGCTGTACATTTTGAATTAAAAACTTGCTTGCCTTCACTTGCTAACTCCATGTTTATTTCAGAACTAAAACTATAATTTTTAATTGGACCAATACCTTTATTATTAAGATCTACTGGAGTTACACTATTAGCCTCTTTTACTTGTCTTTTTTCAGTTTTAACCCTTTTATAGATCGACTTTTGTTCTGGTTTTTTTGAATCACCGCAGCCAGAAACTAAAAGAAAAAATAAAACTAAACTAATTGATTTGAAAACACTCATGATTAAACTTTTAACAATAATACAAAATCTGTTTTTTATTTTTTTAAAAAATAGATTAAACTACTTTTTGTTAAGTTCAATTTCAGCTTTTCTTACATTTTTTTTAGAGTTTCCTATATAAATTTTACTGTTTAATAATAATACCGGTCTTTTTAAAAAGCTATAATGGGTTAATAATAATTTTTTAAAATCCTTTTCTTTTAACTCATTAGAGTTTAGATTCAGTTTTTTCAATAATTGTGCTCTTTTATTAAATAAAGCTTCGTAGCTATTAGTGATTTCAAAAAGTTCCTTTAATGCTTTTTCATCTATTGAATTTTTTTTGACATCTATTAAGCTAATGGACTGATTCAAAGACCATTGTTTGATTATTTTTTTACACGTGGAACATGATGAGAGATAGTATAATTTATTCATTTAAAAAATTTCAGTTTGGATTTAGAAGACATATATTTGGATAACTAAATTAGTTAAAATGAAATTTAATACAAAAACTATTCACGGAGGACAAATTGAAGAAAAAGGGTATGGTGCTGTAATGCCACCTATATATCAAACATCAACATATTCTCAAAAATCTCCGGGAGATCATAAAGGATATGAATACAGTAGAACACATAATCCGACAAGAAGTGCTTTAGAAAAATCCTTGGCGAGTATTGAAGGTGGGGGATTTGGTTTAGCATTTGGATCTGGTTTAGCAGCAATTGATGCCGTACTTAAGTTGCTAAATCCAGGTGATGAAATCATCTCTACTAATGACTTGTATGGAGGATCTTATAGGCTCTTTACTAAGATTTTTGAAAAGTATGGGCTAGTTTTTCATTTTACTGAAATGGATGATTTATCTAAAATTGAAAGTTTAGTAAACAATAATACTAAAATGATTTGGGTTGAAACACCAACTAATCCAATGATGAATATTGTAGACATAAAAGGTCTAAGCAATATTTCAAAAAAATTCAATCTTATTTTAGCTGTTGACAACACCTTTGCAACTCCGTTTTTGCAACAACCTCTTTTGCTTGGCGCTGATATAGTTATGCACTCAGCAACAAAATATTTAGCAGGGCACAGCGATGTAGTTTTAGGAGCACTTATTGTAAATGACAAAGAACTTTCTGAACAACTATATTTTATTCAAAATGCAAGCGGAGCAATTTGCGGACCTATGGATAGTTTTTTAACACTAAGAGGAATTAAAACATTACATGTAAGGATGGAGAGACATTGTGAAAATGCAGAAAAAATCGCCAATTACTTAAAAAGCAATCCGGAAATTGAATCGGTTTATTGGCCAGGATTTAAAACGCATCCAAATCATGAAATTGCAAAAAGTCAAATGAACAACTACGGAGCAATGATTTCTTTTACTACAAAAGGAAACAGCCTTAGTAAATCCTTAAAGATTGTTGAATCTTTAAAGCTTTTCACATTAGCAGAATCATTAGGTGGGGTAGAAAGTTTAGCAGGTCATCCTGCTTCAATGACACATGCCTCAATTCCTAAATTAGAAAGAGAAAAATCAGGTGTTGTTGACTCCTTGGTCAGGCTTAGTGTAGGAATCGAAGATATTGAGGATTTAATCGAGGATTTAAAACAAGCAATCGGTTAATTTGAACTATAATTAATTGTTTAACTTAGATTAATAAATCCTTTTTAGTATGAAAAAAATTATAAAAAATTTTATTTCTGAAATAGATAAAAAAAACTCTCATGAGCCTGAATTTATGCAGGCAGTTAAAGAAATAGCTGAAACAGTTCTTCCGTACATAGTTTCAAAAGACATCTATCACGGTAAAAATATTTTAATGAGAATGGTTGAGCCTGAAAGAGTTTTGATGTTTAGGGTTAATTGGGTTGATGATAATGGAGAAATTCAAGTGAATAGAGGTTATCGAGTTCAAATGAACTCTGCAATTGGTCCGTATAAAGGGGGCCTAAGGTTTCATCCTACGGTAAATCTTAGTATTTTAAAGTTTTTGGCCCTTGAACAAGTGTTTAAAAACAGTCTTACAACTCTTCCAATGGGAGCAGGAAAAGGAGGTTCTGATTTTGACCCCAAAGGTAAAAGTGATGGTGAGGTAATGAGATTTTGTCAAAGTTTTATGACTGAACTACACAGATATATTGGCCCAAATACAGATATCCCTGCTGGAGATATAGGAGTAGGAGGTAGAGAAATAGGATATATGTTTGGTCAATATAAAAAATTGAAAAAAGAATTTACAGGGGTTCTAACTGGAAAAGGACTTTCTTGGGGGGGATCTCTGATAAGACCTGAGGCTACTGGTTATGGCACTGTATATTTTGCAGAAAACATGTTGAATCATGTCTCAAATACTATAAAAGGAAAAACTGTTGTTATTTCTGGGTCAGGAAATGTTGCTCAATACGCAGCAGAAAAATGTCTTCAGCTTTCGGCTAAAGTAATTTCAATGTCAGATTCCTCTGGAACAATTTACGATAAAGATGGTATAGATAGTGAAAAACTAAATTTCATTATGAATTTAAAAAATTTAAAAAGAGGAAGAATACATGAGTATGTTGATCAATATCCAAACTCTATATTTTTTAAAGACAAAACTCCGTGGGGAATCTCCTGTGATATAGCGCTTCCATGCGCAACTCAAAACGAACTAAATGAAAATGATGCTAAAATTTTAATTAAAAACGGATGTATTTGTGTAAGCGAAGGAGCAAATATGCCCTGTGAACCTGATGCCATAAATGTATTTAAGCTAAATAAAATTTTATATGCTCCTGGAAAAGCTTCAAACGCCGGTGGAGTTGCTGTTTCAGGCCTTGAAATGGCACAGAATTCATTAAGATATAGTTGGTCAAGAGAAGAAGTTGATTCAAAATTAAAAGAGATCATGAAAGACATACATAGTTCATGTTTGACTCATGGTCAAGAGAAAGATTATGTGAATTATGAAAAAGGCGCAAATATAGCCGGATTCATTAAAGTTGCTGATGCAATGTTAGCTCAAGGAGTAGTCTAATAATGCTTATTTCAACTCAGGCTATTTCCTTAAATTACGTTAAGTATTCTGAAACAAGTATAATTGTTAAATGTCTTACTAAATCTGATGGTTTAAAATCTTATTTAATAAAGGGAATACGAACATCGAAGAAGAAAAAAATTAATATAGGGTTTTTTCAGCCGCTTACTCAGCTGGAACTTGACGCAAACCATAGAAATAACGGAAATCTAGAAAGCATAAGGTCGGTTAAAATAATAAACCCATATAAGACTATTCATTTAGATATAGTTAAAAACTCTATCGTGATGTTTTTGTCTGAAGTTCTTTCAAAAAGTATTAAGGAGGAAGAAAAAAACTTTGCTCTTTTCAATTTTTTAAAAGATTCAATGATCTGGCTAGATCAATCTAAAAAATTCAGTAATTTTCATATACACTTTTTGATTAAACTACTTTCATTTTTGGGTATTTCACCAGATCAATCTAATCAGGATTTAAACGGATTCAACATGATTGATGGAATATTTTGTAAATATGACGGAAGTGAATATTGTGTGAATGGAGAAATAGTTTCAAATTTTAAAAGCTTTTTAGGCACAGAATTTGATAATTCAAGTTGTAAGGTTAATACTTCTAAAAAAAGAAAGGAATTAATTGAATTTTTAATTAAATATATGCAGATTCACTTACCAGATTTTAAAAGACCCAATTCTCTAAATATTCTTTATGAACTATTTAGCTAGATTCTTTTTTACATTTTGCCTTTTGTTTTTGTTTAAAATGAGTTATTCTCAGAAAATAATTTTAATTGACAACGTTAATAAAACACCTGTTCCAGATGTTACTGTATATGGGAAATTCAGTAATAAATCATTGATTTCAAATAAAAATGGACTTATTGATCTCAAACAATTTGATAAAAATGACACTTTAGTTTTTGGTCACGTTTCTTATAATTCTATTGAAATTATAAAAGGTGCTATTTTTGAGGGTTCTAAACTATATTTAATACCCATTACTCACGAATTATCTGAGATTATCTTGTCTGTTGCCAGAAATAAAGAAAGCAAAGAAAAGATATCAAAACAAGTTTCATTAATAACATCAAAAGATTTAAAGCTAGACTTGCCTCAAACCTCGGCTGATTTACTGACATATGCCAGCGGAATTAGAGTTCAAAAATCTCAAGGGGGTGGCGGAAGCCCAGCAATAAGAGGTTTTGAAGCAAACCGCGTACTACTTGTTATTGATGGTGTAAGAATGAATAATGCCATATATCGTTCAGGACATTTGCAAAACTCTATTACCGTAAATCCAAATAGTCTTGAAAGAACAGAAATTATTTACGGACCTTCATCTGTGGGATACGGCTCTGATGCTTTGGGCGGGGTGGTACATTTTTATACTAAGACCCCAAAAATTAATAATAATAATAAATGGAATTCTAATGGAATTTCATCTTATAATGTTAGGTTAAACAATATTATTCAAAATTTAGACTTTGAGTATAGTGCAAAAAAATGGGCAAGCTATACAAACATTTCTTTTTCAAAATTTGGTGATATTATAATGGGTGGTGAAAGAAAACATGGTTTTGATGATTGGGGCTTAGACAATCATTATTTAGATTCAGACAAATTTAATGACTCTAAAATTACTAATGACAACCCTAAGACTCAGCTAAACACGGCCTACGAACAATATGACTTTATGCAAAAATTTAATTTTTTGCTTTCAGAATCATCTAATATGATTATAAATTTACAACACTCTAATTCCTCTGATATAAATAGATTTGATAAACTAAACGAAATAAAAAACGGAAATTACAAATACTCAGAATGGTATTACGGTCCACAAAAAAGAACAATGATTTCTGCACTTTTTAATTTTTCAAAAAAGAAAAAATTAAGTGATAAAAGCAAGCTGCTTTTTGCTTATCAAAAAATAGCCGAATCACGTCACTCTAGAAGGTTTCAAGAGCTTTCTAAAATTAATCAAATAGAAAATCTAAATGTGTTTTCTATAAATAACGATTATTTTAAAAACTATTCTAATAATTCATCTCTAGTATATGGTTTTGAATATACTTTCAATAATGTTAACTCTAAAGCGTTTTTGCAAAACTATAACTTATCAGAATCTGGGATGGCTGAATCAAATCAATTTTATAATATTCCCACAAGATATCCAAGTGAAGAAGGGCATTACTCAACAGCTGCTGCTTATTATGAGTTTAGAAAAGATATTTCAAAACAATCAAACTTTAATATAGGTATGAGATTTACTAACACTATGCTTAAGGCAAAGTGGAACGATGACAATATCATTAATGCAAATATTTCTGATGTTCACTCTAAAAATTCTTCCATTACAAGTAGTTTAGGTTATGTCTTTAGATCAAAAAATAATTGGAAAATAAGTACTAATTTTTCTAGCGGTTTCAGGTCTCCAAATATTGACGATATTGGAAAAATTCGAGAGCAAAATGGTATACTTTCAGTTCCAAATGCTGAACTAAAGCCTGAATACGCATATAATACTGAGCTTGGTCTTTCTAAATTTTCTATTGATAAGCAAAATATGTTTTCTATAAATGCATATTATACTCATATATCAAAACATATTACAAGAGATTACTTTGAAATAACTGATGATAGATCAACTAGTGATAAATCTACTATTATATTCAATTCTGAAGAAGTAATTACAATGGCTAATGTAAACAAGGGAAATGCATATATATATGGAGCCTCTCTAGGCTTTAAACTAAAATTCCCTGATTTATGGTTGATTAAAGGTGATTTAACTTACACCGAAGGAGGAAGTGTAGATAATGACCTCCCACTACCGTCAATTTCTCCTTTTTTTGGAAAGTTTTCTTTTAGATATATTATAAATAAATCGAGTGATTTTGAGTTATCTTACAAATTTTCTAGCTCAAAAGATCCAGATAAATACAGCATTGGAGGAGAAGACGGTCTGGAAGAAACTCCAATTGTTTTTGACGGAATAGACTTTACTTACAGTGGAATGCCCTCTTGGAGTGTAGTGAAACTTTCTTCATCTTATAAATTTTCTAATAGATTTAAAACATTAATTGTTTTAGATAATATTTTTGACATTCATTACAGAGAATTTGCCTCAGGAATATCGGCACCTGGAAGGAACTTAAATTTAGTTTTAAGTTATAAGTTTTAAGTTCTGCAAATTTCATCTAAAATAGTTACTTTCGCTTTTAGTAAATTTCGATTTATTCACAATGGCATTTAAAGAATACAATGGTTTAAATTTATCTCAAGTTGCAGATGAAGTTCTAGCAGACTGGGAAAAAAACCGCTCTTTTGAAAAAAGTATTAGTTTAAGAAAAAACGCTTCTAAATTTATTTTTTACGAAGGTCCCCCCTCTGCCAATGGCATGCCAGGGATACATCATGTTATGGCACGAAGTATCAAAGATATTTTTTGTAGATATAAAACCTTAAAAGGGTTTCAAGTTGACAGAAAAGCAGGATGGGACACACACGGCCTTCCAATCGAACTTAGTGTTGAAAAAGATTTAGGGATTACAAAAGAAGATATTGGAACTAAAATATCTGTAGAAGATTACAATAAGGCTTGTAAAAAAGCCGTAATGAAATATACAGACGTTTGGAATGATTTAACAAAAAAAATGGGCTATTGGGTAGACATGAGTAATCCTTATGTTACTTATAAGTCAAAATATATTGAATCCGTTTGGTGGCTATTAAAACAGCTTTTCGATAAGAATTTAATTTATAAAGGCTATACTATTCAGCCTTACTCACCAAAAGCAGGAACAGGATTAAGCTCTCATGAGCTAAATCAACCTGGGACTTATCAAGACGTAAGTGATACAACTGTAACTGCTCAATTTAAAGCTTTAAACAACTCACTTCCTTCATTATTGTCTAGTTATGAAACTTTATATTTTTTAGCCTGGACAACTACCCCTTGGACTCTTCCTTCAAACACCGCTCTTACTGTTGGTGCAAAAATAAAATACAGCGTAGTATCAACTTTTAATCAATATACGCATGAGTTTACAAATGTTGTTTTAGCAAGTGATCTAATATCAAAAGTGTTTAATGGTAGTTATTTTGAAGTTTATTCAGAAGATGACCTTAAGTATAATTCAAAAATTGATAAAAAAATTCCTTTTTTAATTAATGAATCAATAAATGGAAGTGAATTAGTTGGAATAAAATATTCTCAGCTTTGGGAAGAGGCTCCTTTACCTTATAAAAATCCTGAAAATGCTTTTAGGATTATTCATGGTGACTTTGTGACAACAGAAGATGGTACTGGAATTGTTCATACTGCCCCTACTTTTGGTGCAGACGATGCAAAAGTTGCTAAAATGGCTTCGCCTGAGATACCAGCATTATTAATTCTTGACGAAAATCAACAACCTGTTCCGTTAGTTGACTTACAAGGAAAATTTAGAAAAGAACTTGGTTTTTTAGCAGGAAAGTTTGTAAAGAATGAATATTATGAAGAAGAAAATATTCCAGAAAAATCTGTAGATGTTGAAATCGCCATAAAGCTTAAAGAGCAAAACAAAGCTTTTAAGGTTGAAAAATATGTTCACAGTTACCCAAATTGCTGGAGAACTGATAAACCAATATTATACTACCCTTTAGATTCTTGGTTTATAAAAGTAACTGATAAAAAAGAAGATTTAGTTGAGCTTAATAAGTCAATTAACTGGAAGCCTAAATCAACAGGGGAAGGTAGATTTGGAAACTGGCTAGCAAATGCTAATGATTGGAATTTGTCAAGATCTCGATTCTGGGGGATTCCATTGCCAATATGGAGAACAAGTGATTCTAAAGAGGTGTTGGTTATTGGCTCAATGAAAGAATTAAAAACAGAAATTCAAAAATCTGTTTCAAATGGATTTATGAAAAATGATCCTTTTGGGAACTTTGATCACAAGGACATGAGCGATGACAACTATGATAAAATTGATTTACATAAAAATGTAGTTGATGACATTGTTCTTTGTTCTAAAAAGGGCGAGAAAATGTATCGTGAACCTGATTTGATTGACGTTTGGTTTGATTCAGGGTCTATGCCTTATGCCCAATGGCATTATCCATTTGAAAACAAAAATAAAATTGACAACAATGAAGCCTTCCCAGCTGATTATATAGCTGAGGGAGTAGACCAAACTAGGGGTTGGTTTTATACTCTTCATGCTATTGCAACAACAGTTTTTAAATCAATAGCTTATAAAAACGTAATTTCTAATGGACTTGTCCTTGATAAAAACGGCCAAAAAATGTCAAAAAGACTGGGTAATGCCGTTGATCCTTTTAAAACTATTTCTGATTTTGGCCCAGATGCCACTAGATGGTACATGATTAGTAACGCTAATCCGTGGGATAACCTAAAGTTTGATTTAGACGGGATCGAAGAAAGTAAACGTAAATTCTTTGGGACGCTTTACAATGTTTACTCGTTTTTTGCATTATACGCTAATATTGATGATTTCAATTATAGTGAAAATGAAATAAATATAAATGACAGGCCTGAGCTTGATAAATGGATATTATCAGAGCTAAATTCTTTAATAGCTGAAGTTGACGATCATTATGATAATTATGAGCCTACAAAAGCTGCAAGAGCTATTTCAAACTTTGTTCAATTATATTTAAGTAATTGGTATGTAAGATTATCTCGACGAAGATTTTGGAAAGGATCTTATGGTCAAGATAAAATTAGCGCATATCAGACTCTTTATAAATGTTTAACTGTAGTGTCTAAATTATCGTCTCCAATCGCACCATTTTTTATGGACAGACTATATAAAGATTTGGTCACTAATACTTCAAAAAACCCATTAGATTCAGTTCATCATGATGAATTTCCTGTTTCAAATTCCAATGAAATATATCCTGAACTACAACAAAAAATCAGAAATGCTCAGACTATATGCTCTTTGGTATTGTCGCTTAGAAAGAAAGAAAAAATTAAAGTTCGTCAACCTCTTTCTAAGATCATGATTCCATTTTCTAATGAAAATGAAAAAAAAGAAATTCTTGAAATTTCTGAACTGATTAAGTCTGAAGTAAATGTTAAAGAAGTAGAGCTTATAAGTAATTCCTCTGGAATATTAATTAAAAAAGTTAAGCCTAATTTCAAATCACTTGGGCCTAAACTTGGCAAGAAATTATCTGCAGTAATGGCTAAAATTAAAACTCTTAGCGATTTTGACATTCAAAAAATTGAAGCAAATCAGTCTGTTTCTATAACTCTAGATTCTGAAAAAATAATTTTAGAACCAAGTGATTTAGAAATTGTTTCTGAAGATATTGAAGGCTGGTTAGTAGCATCTGAGAATGGAGTAACAGTAGCCCTTGATATACAATTAAATGATGCATTAATAAATGAAGGCATCTGTAGAGAGTTAGTAAATCGAATTCAAACTTTAAGAAAAGAAAGTGGACTTCTAGTTACTGATAAAATTAATTTAAAAATTCAAAAGGATATTGTCCTTGAAAAAGCTATTTTTGAAAACCAAGATTATATTTTGACTGAGACTTTAGCTGAAAAACTGGAAGTTTTAGTTGATTTAAATAACGGAATTTTACTTGAATTTGATAATATTAACTCTAAATTACATTTAACCAAAATTGATTAATTATGGCAATTACAAGATATTTAGACAAAGACTTAAAATATTTTAAATCTTTAATTGAAGAAAAAATAGAAAAAGCGCAAAATGATTTAGCATTAATTAAGAGTGCTTATATGAATGATGGAGATAACGGAACCGAAGACACCTCTCCTACTTTTAAAGCTTTTGAAGAAGGTTCTCAAACGATGTCAAAAGAAGCTAACACTCAATTGGCTATTCGACAAGAGAAATTTATAAGAGATTTAAAAAGTGCTCTTATTAGAATAGAAAATAAAACTTATGGAGTTTGTAGAGTAACTGGAAAATTAATTAACAAAAAAAGACTTGAACTTGTACCTCATGCTACCTTAAGTATTGAAGCCAAGAATCTTCAAAAATAATTTGTTGTTTTTAAATGATTCCTATCTATGAGTTTAAAGAAATCTTTACTTATTGTACTGTTAATTTTAATTGTTGACCAAGTTTCAAAAGTATACATTAAATTAAATTTTCCGCTTACAATTTACGGCCAACTCCCGTTGTTTGATTTAGGGTGGTTTAAATTATTATTTATTGAAAACAAAGGAATGGCTTGGGGCGCTACAATAAATGATTTTTTGCCTTTTATTTCTGAAAGAACTGGCAAATTATTTTTAACTCTATTTAGAGTTGTCGCCGTTACATTCATCTTTTATTGGCTTTATGATAGTATTAAAAAAAATGCTGGCAAACTATTAACAATATCCCTCTCTTTAATACTAGCAGGAGCTATAGGAAATATAATTGACTCTGTTTTTTATGGATATTTATTTACAGAAAGCTATTACAATGTAGCTCAATTTAACCCTGGTAATGGTTATGAATCTTTGTTTCATGGTCATGTTGTTGATATGCTTCAGTTTCCAATGGTTTCATGGAACTGGCCAGTATGGTTGCCTTATCTAGGTGGAGAAAGTTTTACTTTTTTTGAACCTGTTTTTAATATTGCAGACACTTCAATTTCGACTGGAGTTGGTATAATGTTGTTGTTTAACAAAAAAATATATCCTCAAAATTCATAAATCTTTTTTGGAGTTAAACAAAAATTCATCCTAACATCTGTAATGTTTATATCGGATATTTTTTGAATCGGATCAAAAAAAGATAATCCAATCTTAACAGTGTTTTTTGGACATTTTTTTAAAAACCTGTCATAATATCCTCCACCGTATCCAACTCTGTGTCCTGACTTGTCAAAACATAATAAAGGAACAAAAACAACCTCAATTTGATTCTCATTGATCTGAATTCCAGATTGAGGTTCTGCTATTCCTAGCTCATTTTCTTTTAGTAAAGTTGAGTCAGTTAACAAAAAATTTAAAAAAGATTTGTTTTCTATATTTAATTTGGGAAGAATAACGTTCTTGTCTTTTCCTTGAATAACCTGAATAATTAGTTTAGTGTCAATTTCATTATTTTTTTCAATTGGGAAAAAAACATGAAAATTAGTGTATCCCCATATATTAAGGTTGAGAATTTGGTTGGCAAGATCAAGACTTAAGTTTTGAATCTCTTCAGACGAAAAAGCGTTCCTTTTCCTTTTAAAACTTAACCTTAAAGTTTGCTTTTTCACTTTTTCTTGATCTTAAACTTATTACCCTTGTAAATCATATAAGGCATAGGCAAAAGAACTGAAATAAAATATGCAATACTTGCTGTAGATTCATCAAAAGCTATATAAAAAATTAAAAAAATTAATGAGGTATATATTGCAAGATTTATAAAAAACTTTTTGAAAAAAACTAAATAATTTTTTAAATCAAAAGCCTCTTTTTCTTGCTTAGACATGGTATTATAACCAGCTAACAACATGTCTGCATTATTTTCATTTGTTAGATATGCGACTCCAACAAAACAAATGTTTGTTATAATTATTGCAATAAACATTTCAGTTTCCATAGATTTATTAAGTGTTCCAAAGATAAAAGAATTAATTTTAAACTGTGATTAGTCCATCTTTAAAAATTGAGCTTTCAACGATGCCCTCGGAGCCTGGGGTATACCAGTTTTTTAATAAAGAAGACAAAATAATTTACATTGGAAAGGCTAAAAATCTAAAAAAAAGAGTCTCGTCGTACTTTCAAAAAAATATTGGTTCTAGAAAGACTAAAAATTTAGTTAAAAACATTTCTGAAATCAAACATATTGTTGTTTCTAGTGAGTCAGATGCGCTACTTTTAGAAAACTCACTAATTAAAAAATATCAGCCTAAATACAACATTTTATTACGCGATGACAAAACTTATCCTTGGATTGTAATAAAAAATGAGTCTTTCCCGAGAGTTCTGACAACTCGAAGAGTTGAAAAAGACGGCTCGGAATATTTTGGCCCATTCACTAATTATAAAACTGTTAGAACGATCATGGATATTTTTTCTAATCTTTATTCGTTAAGAACATGTCATTATGATTTAAAAGAAAAAAATGTGCTTGAAAAAAAATATAAAGTTTGTTTAGAATACCATATTGGAAATTGCCTAGGAGGATGTGAAGGCCATCAAGAAGAAAAAGATTATAACATTTACATTTCAAATATTAGAGATTTTCTGAAGGGAAATTTATCAAGTTCTATAAACTATTTCAAAAATGAAATGAAAATTTCCTCAAAATTATTACATTTTGAAAAAGCTCAAGCGGCAAAAGAAAAAATAGAGCGTCTAGAAAATTACCAATCTAAATCTACCGTAGTTAGTTCTAAGCTAAACGATATTGATGTATTCAGTATTATTTCAGATTCTTCACATGCATATGTAAATCATTTACAAGTCGCGTTTGGTAGAATAGTGAGATTTCATAATGTAGAAATCAAAAAAAAATTAGACGAAACCGATAAAGAACTATTACTTATGACAATAGTGAATTTAAGAGATAAGTTTAATTCTAAAAATAGTACCGTTATAACTAATATTGAGTTTGACAAAATTTTGAATTTAAAATTTATTTTCCCTAGAGCGGGGGATAATAAAAAATTACTAGATCTTTCCTTAAGAAATGCGACTCAGTTCAAGATTGAAAAATTGAAACAAGTTCAAATAGTTGACCCCGAAAGGCATACTAATCGAATTTTAAATCAAATGAAACTTGATTTAAGACTAAATGAAGTTCCTGTTCATATTGAGTGTTTCGATAATTCTAATATTCAAGGCTCAATCCCGGTAGCATCCTGTATCGTTTTTAAAAATTGTAAACCCTCTAAAAAAGACTACAGACATTTTAATATCAAGACTGTTGAAGGGCCTGATGATTATGCCTCTATGGAAGAGGTTGTATTCAGGCGTTACAAACGAATGGTGGAGGAAAAATCAGTTTTGCCTAGCTTAATAATTATAGATGGAGGAAAGGGTCAGTTAAGCTCTTCAATAAAAGCTTTAAAAAAACTAAACTTAGAAAATACTATCGCTATTTTGGGTATTGCAAAAAGATTAGAAGAGATTTTTTATCCAAATGATCCTGTTCCTTTGTATTTAAATAAAAAATCCGAAACTTTGAAAGTCATTCAACAAATGAGAAATGAAGCTCATCGTTTTGCAATTACTCTTCACAGAAATAAAAGAAGTAAACAGGCCTTAACATCTTCTTTTGATGGAATTCCAGGAATTGGAGAAAAGACAAAAACTGCATTATTAAAGAAATTTAAATCTTTAAAAAACATTAGAGAAACTTCGTTAGAACTTCTAATTAGTGAAGTTGGAGAAAGCAAAGCAAAAAAATTAAAAGATTTTTTAAATTCTATGAATTAGTATTTATTATTTTTGTCAAACTATGCGCTTGAAAATTTATTGGAGTTTAACTGTTTTTTTTATTTGTTTTCAAATTAATGCTCAGAATTATTCTGGGAAGAAAGCTCCATTTATCAATAAATCTTTTGATTCTTTTAAAACTGGTGAATCCTTAAAGTTTAGACTTCATTATGGATTTTTTAATGCTAGTTATGCAACCTTAAACCTTGATGAAGATCAAGTTGAGGGAGAAAAAATTTATAAAGCAACAGCAATTGGCAGAACAACAGGAATAGCAAGATGGTTTTTTAAGGTTGATGATGTTTATGAAACATTTTTTAATAAAGACTTAGTTCAGCCGATAAAGTCTACAAGAAATATTTACGAAGGAGGTTACACTAAAAATGTTGAAATAAATTACGACTACATAAACAACTTAGCCAATATTAACGATATTAAAAACTCAAGATTAAGTTCTGTAAAAATTGAAAAAAATGTTCAGGACTTAATTTCAACATTCTATTATCTTAGAAATCATTTTGATGTTAATAAACTTAAAATAAATGATTTTATAAGGATAAATATTTTTTTTGATGCTGAAAACTATCCCTTTAGAATGAAATTTTTGGGATACGAAGATGTTTACACAAAATTTGGCGTAATAAATTGCTTAAAGTTTAGACCCTATATTGAATCTGGAAGAGTTTTTAGAGATAGTGAAAGTTTAACGCTTTGGGTAAGTAATGACAAAAACAAACTGCCTGTCAAAATTAAAGCTGGTCTTAGAATTGGATCTATAGAAGCTGACTTGGAGGAGTTTCGAGGACTAAAACATCCGTTTAAAATAAAATTAAATGAATAAAATATTAATAATTCTCTTAACATCTATTCTTTTAATGTCCTGCGGGGAGGAAAAGCCTGAAAAAACCTCTGAAATTATAAAAGAAAAAATTATAACTCAATTTGGATATACTTTAAACAATTTCACTGTTAAAAAAGATACAGTAAAAAGTGGTGATTCATTTGGTTCTATTTTAGAAAATAACAATCTTTTTTATCCTCAAATATATAATATCGTTCAAAAGGCAAAAAAGGTGTTTGATGTTAGAAAAATTAACATCGGGAAACCTTATACTATACTTTTTTCAAAAGATTCTTTAAAAACTCCTAAAGTTTTTATTTATCAGCCTAATCTAATTGATTATGTTGTTGTATCATTAACTGATTCCCTTTGGGCTGAAAAAAAATCTAAAGCTGTAGAGTTATTAGAATTTGAGGCCGAAGGCGTGATTACAAGTTCTCTTTCTGAAACGATGGAAGAAAAAAAACTTTCTCCGCTTTTATCCAACGAACTTTCTGAAATTTACGCATGGACAATCGATTTCTTTAGGTTAGAAAAAGGAGATAATTTTAAAATTATTTATTCTGCAAAATTCGTTGACGATTCTATTTACGTAGGTCTTAACAGAATTCATTCAGCTTATTTTGAACATAGGGGAAAACCTTTTTATGCTATTGAATTTGAAACAGATTCTAAAAGAGGTTTGTTCGAGTATTTTGATGAAAATGGAAAAAATTTAAGAAGAGCTTTTTTGAGAGCTCCTGTTCAATTTAGTAGAATCTCTTCTAGATATAATTTAAAAAGAAAAATCGCATATTATGGTAGAATTCGTCCACATTTTGGAACTGATTTTGCAGCCCCAAGAGGAACCCCTATAAGAGCGACAGCAAGCGGAACAGTTGTTAAGTCTAGTTATACCAGAGGAAACGGAAACTACGTTAAAATTAAACACAACGGCACCTATTCAACTCAATATCTTCATATGGATAAAAGAGGTGTTAAAGTTGGTCAATTTGTTAAACAAGGCGATTATATTGGAACAGTTGGAATGACGGGAAATACCTCTGGTCCACATGTATGTTATAGGTTTTGGAAAAATGGAAAACAAGTTGATCCCTTAAGACAAAAGCTTCCAGAGGCTAAACCTATTTCGAAAGAACTAAAGAAAAGATATTTGACATATATGTTACCTGTCAAAAATCAGCTTGATTCTATTGAATCCGTTACCTTTGTAAAAAATTCAACTACAAAATTTCATTAAATGACTTTAAAAAAAATAAATCCAACTAAAACTAAATCTTGGAAGAAATTAAAAACTCATTTTAAAGAAATTGAAAATGAAGAAATTAAAAACTTACTTTCATCCAGGCCTAGTAACGAAGATTTTAATTTAAAGTGGAATGATTTTAATGTTAATATTTCAAAAAACAGAATTGACAATACAACACTTAACTTACTTATTGAATTAGCAAATGAATGTGACCTTAAAGACGCTATTTCAAAACAATTTAACGGAGATTCGATTAACGAAACTGAAAAAAGAGCAGTTTTACACACTGCTGTTAGAACTGATGGAAATGAAAAAATAAATTTTAATGGTTTAGATATTGTTCCTTCAATTTTAGAGACGAGAAAACAAATAAAATCTTTCACAAATGATGTGATTTCTGGAGAACTAAAAGGGCATACTGGTAAATCATTTACTGACATTGTTAATATTGGAATTGGCGGTTCAGATCTTGGGCCCGTTATGATTGTAGAAGCGTTAAAACACTATTCATCCGGTCTTAAACCTCATTTTGTTTCAAACGTAGACGGAGACCATGTGCTTGAGACAATTAAAAGTTTAAATCCTGAAACTACATTATTTATTATCGTTTCTAAGACTTTTACTACTCAAGAAACTATTTCTAACGCAAATACAATTAAAGAATGGCTTGTTTCAAAATTAGATAAAAACGCAATTTCAAAACATTTTGCTGCTGTTTCAACAAACGTAAGTGAAATCAAAAAATTTGGAATTAATTCCAAAATGGTCTTTTCGATGAACGATTGGGTTGGTGGGAGATTTTCGTTGTGGAGCTCGGTAGGTCTTTCAATTAGTCTGGCCATAGGTTATGATAATTTTCGTAAGCTTTTATCCGGAGCACATAAAATGGACAAACATTTTCAAAAAACTGAGTTTAAGAACAATATTCCTGTGATTTTAGCACTTTTAAGCGTCTGGTATAACAACTTTTTCAAATGTGAAACAGAAGCCGTAATACCTTATACTCAATACTTAAACAGATTACCAGCTTATCTTCAACAGGCCATTATGGAAAGTAATGGAAAAAGTGTGGATAGATCTGGAAAGGTGGTAGAATACCAAACGGGGAATATAATTTGGGGTGATACGGGAACAAATTCTCAACATGCTTTTTTTCAATTAATTCATCAGGGAACAAAACTAATTCCTTGTGATTTCATTGGTTTTAAAAAACCTCTTTTTAAAGAAAATACTCAACATAATAAGTTAATGTCTAATTTTTTTGCTCAAACCGAGGCTTTAATGACGGGCAAGTCTGAAAAAACTGTTGTTGACGAGTTAAAAAAATCTGGTTTAAATGAGTCTGAAATCAATTTATTAAAAACTTTCAAAGTATTTAAAGGCAATAGACCTACAAACACTTTTCTAATAAATCAGCTAACGCCAGAAAGTTTAGGGTCTTTAGTTGCTATGTATGAACATAAAATATTTGTTCAGGGTATTATATGGAATATTTATAGCTATGATCAATGGGGGGTCGAACTCGGAAAACAATTAGCTTCCAAGGTTTTAAAAGAAATCGAAGATCAAAAAATTTCTAATCACGATAGTTCTACTAACTCTTTATTAAAAACCTATTTATCAAATCAATAGTTTTTACTGATTTAAATAAGAATTCTTTAAAAAACATTAAATATACTGAGTTATGCACAAAATTTGTTAAAAAAAAGTAACACTTATTTAACACTTATTTAACAAAATTTCAGCACATTTGCAGAATATTAACTACAATTAAATTATGAAAAAAATAACCTTACTTTTTACAGCGGTCTTGATCTCAGGATTCTGTTACGCTCAAAACGTTATTACAGGTACAGTTGTCGATGCTGAACTAGGCTCCGGCCTTCCAGGCGCTACGGTACTTGTTAAGGGGACTTCTAATGGAGTTTCTACTGATTTTAATGGTGCATTTACAATAAACGCATCTGAATCAGGCACATTAGTTGTTTCTTACGTAGGATATGATTCTAAGGAAATAGCTTTTAGTTCAGGATTAAGTTTAGGCGATATTGCTCTTTCGGCAAGTGCTAATGAACTTGACGGTATTACTGTTTTTGGAACTGTTGATTTTGCTATCGATAGAAAAACTCCAGTTGCAGTATCTACTTTAACAGCTTCTGATATTCAAGAGAGAATTGGAAACTTAGAGCTTCCTGAAATGCTTAACTCCACGCCTGGTGTTTATGCAACTAGAGGAGGAGGTGCTTTTGGTGATTCTAGAATAAATGTAAGAGGATTTGACTCTCAAAACACTGCAGTCTTAATTAATGGTATTCCTGTTAATGACATGGAGAACGGAAACGTTTACTGGTCAAACTGGTCAGGATTAACTGATGTTGTTTCTGCAATGCAGGTTCAAAGAGGTTTAGGAGCTTCTAAATTAGCGATCTCGTCTGTTGGTGGAACAATTAATGTTTTAACAAAATCTACTGATCTTACTCAAGGTGGTAAAATAGCTGCAACTGTTGGTAATGATGGTTACATGAAAACTGTAGCTTCATACAACACGGGTGAAATGGAAGGTGGACATGCTCTTTCTTTATTATTTTCAAGAGTTGAAGGAGATGGTTATGTTGATGGGACTATGTTTGAAGGTTATAACTACTTTATGGGTTACGGATGGGAGTCAGACGATGACAAGCATAATGTACAAGTAATTGTAACGGGTGCTCCTCAGACTCACAATCAAAGAACAAGCAGTTTTTATAATATGGCTAACGCAGCTGACTATGAAAAATATGGAATTCGTTATAACTACAACCACGGGTATATGAACGGTCAAGAGTTTAACTGGAGAAAAAACTTTTACCACAAGCCAATTGCGTCTGTAAACTGGGAATATAAAATAAACGAATCAACTAACTTATCTGCTTCTGCTTACTACTCAATAGGAAGAGGTGGTGGAACTGGAGATATTGGTCGTTTGGGCGGAAAATATGCAAGTGATGGTGATTTCAGAAATCCAATGAACGGTCAAGTTAACTGGGACAAAATTGTAGCTTCTAATTCTGGAACCGCTACGGATTTTTATGATGGTTTTTCGTACAACAATGTTGTTGACAGTGCGACTGGATTATATATAGTTAACGATCAAGACGAAAGAGTAGACGGAGTTAAAAGAAATGGTTTTGTAAGAAGAGCTTCTGTTAATTCTCACAATTTTGTTGGAAGTCTTGTTAATTTAAAGAAAGAACTTTCTGATAAATTAACTTTAGATTTCGGAGTTGACTTAAGAAGTTATAGAGGTATTCATTACAGAAGACTAGATAATCTTTTAGGTGCTGACGGATACAGAGGTTTTGATAACGTAAACTACTCGGGTGGAAGCGCTGTTAGAACTAAAACATACGGCTCGGATGTTAGTGATTTATGGAATGTGTTTAAAGATACTGACGAAGAAGAAAAGATTGACTATCACAATGATGGATTTGTAAGATGGAGTGGAGTATTTGGACAGTTAGAATACAGTAATGATGCACTTTCCTTATTTGTTCAAGGAGCTATGTCTAATCAAGGTTTCCAAAGAGAAGAGTTTTTTAATCAAACTCCTGGAAATCAAAAAACAGATTGGAAAAATATTAGCGGTGGTAACTTAAAGGGTGGTGCTAACTACAACATTGATGCTAAAAACAATGTATATGTTAACGCTGGTACTTATTCTAAGCAACCAAACTTTGATGCTGTATGGATTAACTATGGAAACAATCTTAATCCTGATTTAAGAAACGAAAAAGTTGTTGGTCTTGAAGCTGGTTACGGCTACAGATCTAGTAACTTTAATTTCAATGTTAACATCTACAAAACTAGCTGGAAAGACAGATTCCTTTCAGATGGTGTTAGAGTTGATGGAGTAAACGGAACTGCTAATTACTATGGAATAGAACAAGTGCACACTGGAATTGAATTTGATGGGGTGTACGAAATTAGCCCTTTTGTAAAAGTAGAAGGAATGCTTTCATTAGGTAACTACGAATACGGAGGAGATGTAACAGCAGATGTGTTTGATTCAAGCAGAAATTTAATTGGTTCTGGAACTATTTATTTAGATGGAGTTAAAGTAGGAGATGCTGCTCAAAAAACGTCAAGAGTAAATCTAGTTGTTACGCCTTCAGACTTATTTAAGTTTAACATAAGCATGTTCAATGCTTCTGATTTATATGCAGATTTCAATGTTGAAGACTTTACAGATCCAGAAGATCAAGCTATGATGCTTCCTTCTTATGATCTATTTGACTTTGGTGCTTCATACAAGCTGAATATTGCTGGAGAGACTGTTTTAGTAAGAACTAACATAAATAACATCTTTGACAATTATTACTTTGCAGAATCAAAAACAAATTATGAAGCTGGACCTGGAGATAGCACATACTTAGGAGTAAATACTAGAAATAAAGTTTTTCCTGGATGGGGAAGAACTTGGAACTTAGGATTTACTTATAGATTCTAAAAACAGATTTTCTGTTCATAAAAAAAAGCCTCTTTTTCAAGAGGCTTTTTTTATTTTAAATCTTTTAGCTTTAGTTGAATGCTTGTAACATCTTTCCAATTATTTTCGTCGATATTATAAACCGCTGAAAAATTTTCTTTGTTTTCAATATCATTAAATTTATTAGAAAACCAAAATCCAATTGAGGAGTACGAGTTTATGCCATCTTGAGACAAATTAAGCTTTATGTGTTCTTTTTCTTTTCCTAGTTCGAAAGGCTTGCCTTTTAATCTTAGATTTTCTGATAAAAACAAAGGGGATTTATTTCCAGTACCAAAAGGTTCAAACTGTTTTAGTATTCTAAAAAATTTTGGTGTAATCTCGCTTAGGTTAATCTTAGACTCAATCTGTAATTCCTGTTCAAAAATACTACTATCAATTGTTTGAGAAACAATATCTTCAAACTGTTTTTTAAATTGTTCTAAATTTTCTTTTTTAATTGTTAGTCCCGCAGCATATTTATGCCCTCCAAACTGATCAATATATTGCTTACACTCATTCATTATCAAGTAAAGGTCTAAGCCCTTGATTGATCTTGCAGAAGCTGTTAAATAACCTTTAGAAGATTCGCAAAACACTACAGAAGGTTTGTAGTATTTATCGACAAGTCTTGAAGCAACAATCCCTACAACTCCTTTATTCCATTCTGAATCAAAGACAACAATAGAGTTTAATTTTTGATTTGATTTATCAACTTGATCAACTGCCTGAACGGTCATCTCTCTTTCAATTTCTCTTCTTAAAGTATTTAATTCTTCTATTTCTAAAGCTAATTTTTCTGCAGAATTTTTTTCTTTACTAATTAGTAATTCTAGTGCCAATGAAGCATGTTTAATTCGTCCTGCAGCATTTATTCGAGGTGCAACATAAAACATTAGATCGCTAATAGTATATTCTTTTTTAGTATTTTTTTTTAGAAGA
The DNA here is from genome assembly GCA_905182765.1 of Cryomorphaceae bacterium BACL29 MAG-121220-bin8. Classification (GTDB taxonomy): domain Bacteria; phylum Bacteroidota; class Bacteroidia; order Flavobacteriales; family Flavobacteriaceae; genus MAG-121220-bin8. Next base: position 64,539 of record CAJJCV010000030.1, read on the forward strand.
CTGTGGATTCCTAATTTAGGATTTGAATTAATAATTTGTAGCCCAATAAAAGCTAAAACCCTGTTTTCACCAGTCAAAGGCACAACATCAGCTGCAATTGCTAAAGCAACTAAATCTAGATAGTTTATAATTTTATTGTCTACTATCTGCTTTGATTCTATGGCCTGAACAAATTTAAACCCAACTCCACATCCACATAATTCTTTATATGGATAAACACAATCTTTTCTCTTTGGATTCAAAACAGCTAAAGCTTGAGGAATATTTTCGTCAGGATTATGATGGTCACATATTATAAATTCAATCCCTTTTTCTTTAGCATAATTCACCTGTTTATGGGCCTTAATACCACAGTCTAGAGCAATAATTAGTTTTTGTTTTTTTTCAAAAGCATTGTCTATTGCTTTAATAGATATTCCATATCCTTCGGATTTTCTATCAGGCAAATATGTAGTGACATTTAACCCAATAGACCCCAAGTAAAGAGACAATAAGGCGACAGAACTAGTTCCGTCAACATCATAGTCTCCAAAAATCATAATTGACTCTTTATCGCGTATAGCTTTTTGAATCCTATCGACAGCAAGATTCATGTCCTTCATTAAAAAAGGGTCATGAAGCATTTCATAATTCGGTCTAAAAAAAAATTTTGCTTGGTCAAAGTTTTTAATTTCTCTTTTGACAAGCATTGAAGATAAGATGGGGGAAATATTTAATTCATCTGAAAGCTTTTTTACAGATTCTTTATCAATATTGTTTTTTATAACCCAATTCATTATTAGTTTTTACAACCCTCTACAATAATTACGAATTCTCCTTTTGGCGGTTTTTCCATAAATAAATTTACAATATCTTCTAGGGTTCCGCGGATTGTTTCTTCATATATTTTAGTGATTTCTCTAGATATTGAAACTTTTCTTTCAGGTCCGAAACAATTACTAAAATCTCTTAATGTTTTTAAAAGCTTATGAGGAGATTCGTAAAAAATCATCGTTCTATTTTCATCAATTAGTTTTTCAAGTCTAGTTTTTCTTCCTTTTTTAACTGGTAAAAACCCTTCAAAAACAAACTTATCAAAAGGAATCCCGCTATTAACAAGCGCCGGTATTAAGGCGGTTGCACCGGGCAAACATTCTACTTCAATATTATTTTCAATACAGGTTCTAACTGCTAAAAAACCAGGATCAGAAATTCCTGGTGTTCCGGCATCTGAAATCAAAGCAATTTTTTCGCCTGATAAAATTTTATCGACAATTTTTCCTACCTCCTTGTGTTCATTAAACTTATGATGTGAACGTAAGGGAGTTTCAATATTGTAATGAATTAATAATTTTTTGCTTCTTCTAGTATCTTCACATAAAATAAGATTAACATCTTTTAAGATATTGATAGCTCTAAAGGTAATATCCTCTAAATTTCCTATTGGTGTTGGAACTATATATAGTTTTGCCATGTTGAATTAAATTTAAGACCTTTGACGAATCTTTAAAGTTAACTACTTTGTAAGAAATTTCAATAAATATTACTTAGATGAAACAAAAGCATGTATTTAAAGGTAGATTAGAAGTTATTTGCGGGTCTATGTTTTCAGGGAAAACCGAAGAGCTTATAAAAAGAATTAAAAAAGTTGAGTTATCTGGAAATAAATATAGAGTGTACAGACCAAAAATTGATTCTAGAAATCCTAATAATAAAATAATCTCTCATGCTAAAAATGAAGTATTAGCAACAATAATTTCCAGCCCTAAGGAAATACTAGATAATTGTAAAGATATTGATGTTATTGGAATTGATGAGGCTCAGTTTTTTGACCAATCATTAGTGAAGGTATGCAATACACTTGCTAATAACGGTCAAAGGATAATTGTAGCTGGACTTGACATGGATTACCAAGGCAATCCATTTGGGCCAATGCCTAATTTAATGGCTTGTGCTGAAGAAGTAAAGAAGGTTTATGCTATATGTGTTGAAACAGGAAACCCTGCTGGTTACAGCTATAGAAAAGAGGAAAAGAAAGAATTAGTTTTAATAGGAGAAAAGAAAGAATACGAACCTTTATCAAGAGAAGTTTTTATAAAAAGGATGAATAAAAGAAAATTATAACAATGTCTATTAATGAAACAACTGTAGAGATTAAACTTAAAAACTTAAAAAGTAATTTAGATTTTTTAAAGTCTAAATTAAATGTCAAGACAAAGTTTATGGCTGTAGTGAAAGCCTTTTCATATGGAAGCGATTCGGCCATTGTTTCTAAAGAATTAGAAAGACTAGGGGTTGATTATCTAGCTGTTGCTTACACACAAGAAGGAATTGAACTAAGAAAAGTGGGGATAAAAATTCCGATTCTTATTTTACACCCTCAAGAAAATGATTTTGATGATATATTAAGTAATAATTTAGAGCCTAGCATTTATTCATTTAGAATATTATCATTTTTTACAAAAAAATTAAATAAAGAAAATATAAAAGCTTATCCATATCATATAAAGTTTAATACTGGTTTGAACAGGCTTGGATTTTTAAAAAAGGATTTACAAAAACTAACCCCATTAATAAAACAAAATTTACCAAAATATATATTTTCTCATTTGGGAGCTTCTGAAGATTTAGATGAAAAAAACTATACTAAAAAACAAATTGAAGAGTTTATTTCAATTAGTGAAATTGTTGAAAAGGATTTAAATCGATCGATAAAAAAACACCTTTTAAATACATCTGGAATATTGAACTATTCTGATTTTCAATTCAATATGGTAAGGTCGGGAATTGGACTATATGGGTTTGGAAATGACATTAAATTTAAAGCCAATCTAAAGCCAATATTAACATTGAAAACTGTTATTTCTCAAATTCATGAGCTTAAACCTGGAAGTTCAGTAGGATATAATAAAGGCTTTATTGCTGAAACCCCTACTGTTATTGCTACTCTTCCAATTGGACATGCTGATGGAATCGGAAGGCAATACGGCAATGGCAATGGAGAAGTGCTGGTTGGAGATAAAATGGCTAAAATCATTGGGAATGTGTGCATGGATATGATAATGGTAAATGTTACTGAAATAAACTGTGAAGAGGGAGACGAAGTTATTTTTTTTGACGATAATTCTTACACAGCAGAAGAATTTTCAAAAAAAGCTAATACTATTTCATATGAGTTAATTAGTTCTATTTCAAGAAGAATAAAAAGAAATGTATCTAGGTAGTGTTGTATCTGTAACTTTTTGTTTTAAAATTGACTTATTTGTGTCAACTACCAAATCGTTAATCATAAATATTTATTTTTGTTAAAAATTAAAATATGAGAATTGCAATTGTTGGTGCTACCGGAATGGTTGGAACTGTAATGCTTGATGTTATAAAAGAAAGAAGTTTACATTTTGATGAACTGCTTCTTGTCGCTTCGAAAAATTCTGTGGGTAAAATAGTTTCGTACTGTGGTAGAGACTACACAGTTATAGGTTTAGATGAGGCGCTTTTGAAACAGCCCGATATTGCTATTTTTTCAGCAGGTGGCGAAACTTCTTTATTGTGGGCTCCTAAATTTGCAAAAATTGGGACTGTTGTAATTGATAATTCATCAGCGTGGAGAATGGACCCTTCTAAAAAGCTAATAATACCTGAAATTAATGGATCAGAAATTGAAAAAAACGATAAAATAATTGCTAACCCAAATTGTTCAACAATTCAAATGTTAATGGTTTTAGCCCCTATTCACAAAAAGTACGGTATCAAAAGAGTAATTGTTTCAACATATCAATCTATCACAGGAACAGGTGTTAAAGCGCTAAAACAGCTCGAAAATGAATACAATGACATAGAGGGTGAAATGGCGTATAATTATAAGATTCATCAAAATGCCATTCCTCATTGTGATGATTTTTTGGAGAACGGATATACTAAAGAAGAAATGAAACTGTCAAACGAAACTCATAAAATATTAGATCCTTCAATTAGTGTTAGCGCTACTGCTGTAAGGATTCCGGTAATTGGGGGGCATAGCGAATCAATAAATATTGAGTTAGAAAAACCATTTGATGTGTCAGAAATTACTCAACTACTAAAAGAAACAAAAGGGGTAATAGTTAAAGATGATATTTTAAACCTTGACTATCCGATGCCATTATATTCAAAAAATAAAGATGAAGTTTTTGTTGGAAGAATAAGAAAAGATTTTTCTCACAAAAAGGCTTTAAATCTATGGGTAGTGGCCGACAATCTTAGAAAAGGCGCAGCTACAAATGCAGTTCAAATAGCAGAAAAAATAGTGGCCGATTTTTTTTAATTTATTTTTCTTCCATTTCAAAATCTTCCATAAACTTTGTGGTGTAGTTTCCTGAAATATAATCAGGGTGATCCATCAGTTGTCTATGAAAAGGAATTGTTGTTTTTATACCCTCTATAATAAACTCATCTAAAGCTCTACGCATTTTATCAATGGCGTCCTTTCTGTTTTGAGCTGTTATAATCAATTTAGCGATCATAGAGTCATAGTTAGGTGGAATAGTGTATCCACTATACACATGAGTGTCTAATCTAACTCCATGACCCCCTGGTAAATTTAGGTTTGTTATCTTTCCAGGTGAAGGCCTAAAGCCTTTGAACGGATCTTCTGCATTAATTCTACACTCAATTGAATGAAGTTTAGGAAAATAATGTTCGCCTGAGACCTTAATGCCAGATGCAACTTTTATTTGTTCTTTAATTAAATCATAGTCTATAACCTGTTCGGTAATTGGGTGTTCTACTTGAATTCTAGTATTCATTTCCATGAAATAAAAATTTCTGTTTTTATCAACTAAAAATTCTATTGTTCCAGCTCCCTCGTATTTAATATACTCAGATGCTTTGACTGCAGCTTTTCCCATCCTCTTCCTAAGTTCATCTGTCATAAATGGAGAAGGAGTCTCTTCTGTTAACTTCTGATGCCTTCTTTGAATTGAACAATCTCTTTCGGATAAATGAGAAGCTTTCCCAAATTTATCTGCTATGATTTGTATTTCGATATGTCTCGGATCTTCTACTAGTTTTTCCATGTACATTCCGTCGTTCCCAAATGAAGCAAATGCCTCTTGTTTTGCGCTTTCCCATAAATCCAAAAAACCTTCCTCGCTCCAAACTGCTCTCATACCTTTTCCGCCACCTCCTGCAGTGGCTTTTATCATAACTGGATAACCTATTTTTTTAGCTATTTTTTTAGCTTTTTCGAAAGAGTCTATAATTCCCCCTGAACCTGGTATTGTAGGAACTCCAGCTTCTTTCATAGTTGCAATTGCTGAAGCTTTATCTCCCATTCTATCAATCATTTCAGGGGAAGCTCCTATAAATTTTATTTTATGTTCATCACATATTTTTGAAAATCTAGAGTTTTCAGATAGAAAACCATAACCAGGATGAATTGCATCTGCGTTAGTAATTTCTGCTGCAGCTATAATATTAGGGATTTTTAAATATGATTCCGAACTATTAGCCGGACCTATACAAACTGCTTCGTCCGCAAATTTAACATGTAAACTTTCTTCGTCAGCTACAGAATAAACTGCTACTGTTTGTATTCCCATTTCCTTACAAGTTCTAATAATTCTTAAGGCTATTTCCCCCCTATTGGCAATTAATATTTTTTTAAACATAGGTATATGATTAAGAAGGGTCTATCACAAATAAAGGTTGGTCAAACTCAACAGGAGATGAATCATCGACTAGAATTTTTACAATTTTGCCAGAGTATTCTGATTCTATTTCATTAAAAAGCTTCATTGCTTCTACAACACACAAAACGCTTCCTTCACTTATTAAATCACCTATTTCGATAAAGTTTGGTTTATCTGGGGATGATTTTCTGTAAAAAGTTCCTATAATTGGAGATTTAATAGTGATCAAATGATCTTCTTCAGCTATATCAACACTTTGTGAGCTAACGGATTCTGTTGTATTTTCCAATGGCAAGTTCTGAACTACAGGTTGAGTATTAATCATTACAGGTTCACTATGTGTTACCATATTGCCTGAAGATCCAGTTTTAACACTTAGTTTTAAATCTTTTGATTCGATTTTTACTTCGCTAACTCCAGATTTTGCGACAAATTTAATTAACTGTTGAATTTCTTTAATGTTCATAATAAGAATAATTAGTGGTTATAGGCCCATTTTAGATACATTGCTCCCCAAGTAAAGCCAGCTCCGAAAGAGGCAAAAATAATGTTATCTCCTTTTTTGAATTTAGACTCAAAATCAAATAATAGTAAAGGAATTGTTGCTGCGGTTGTATTACCATACCTGTGTATGTTCATAAGCACCTTTTTATCTTTAATACCCATTCTATTGGATGTTGCGTCTATTATTCTCTTATTCGCTTGGTGTGCGACTAAATAATTTACATCAAGGTGAGTTAAATTATTGCGTTTCATAATTTGTTCAGAAGCATCTGACATATTTGAAACAGCATGCTTAAAGACGTTTTTACCGTCTTGATATATGAAATGCTTTTTATCTTCTACTGTTTGTTTTGTTGTTGGTGTTTGAGACCCTCCAGCCTCAATTCTTAATAAGTCTCTGTTAGAACCATTAGAACGCAAATACTCGTCTTGAACGCCATACCCTTCATTGTCTGGTTCTAATAGAACAGCACCTGCGCCATCACCAAAAATAATACATGTATTTCTGTCAGAATAGTCAACTATTGAAGACATTTTATCAGCTCCTATTAAAATAATTTTTTTGTATCTGCCTGATTCAATAAACGCAGATGCAGTAGACATCCCGTATAAAAATCCTGAACAAGCAGCGCTAATATCAAATCCAAAAGCATTAGATGCTCCAATTTCAGAAGCTACATATGCAGCAGTTGCAGTTGCTTGCATGTCAGGTGTAATAGTTGCTACAATTACTAAATCAATTTCTAATGGATCAAGTTTTTTCTTGTCAATAATGGCGTTAGCCGCTTTAATTGCCATGTGGGAAGTCCCTATGCCCTTATCTAAAATTCTTCTTTCTTTAATTCCGGTACGGGTTGTTATCCACTCATCATTAGTATCAACAATTGTTTCTAAATCTTTATTGTTTAAAATTTTCTCAGGCAAAAAAGAACCAACCGCAGTGATAGAAGCGTTAATATTTTTCAAAATCGTTTTATAGAATATTGATCAAAAATGGTAAAAAAATGGATAAAAAGGGCAAAAAATGGTAAAAAAAATCAAAAAATGGTAAAAAATATGATTTTTTTAAAAAACTGTATTAAGCTTCTGCTTCTACAGTATTATCAATCAAAACTTTACCTCTATAATATAATTTTCCTTCATACCAATGAGCTCTATGATATAAGTGAGCTTCTCCTGTAGTTTTACATGTTGCTATCTGAGAGTCTGAAACTTTGTAGTGAGTTCTTCTTTTGTCTCTTCTAGTTTTGGAAATTTTTCTTTTAGGATGTGCCATAATCTATTATATTAAATCTTTTAATTTGTCCCATCTGGGATCGCTTTTATCTTTTTTATCTAGAACGTTTGATTCATACTCTCTAAGTCTTTTTAACGTTTCTGTTTCTAAAGAACCGTCTTTTACACCAGGATGTATAATTTTAATAGGCAAAGATAACACTATCATTTCAAACAAGTATTTTCCTACATTTATTTGAGTTTGACCAACAGGTAAAACCAAAAGCTCCTCATTATCGTCAGATAATTCAGAACTAAACTTTACTACCAATTTCATGCTATGCTTTTGAATATATTCAAAAGGTTCATTAGAAACATGACAATTTAAGTGGATCTTTCCTTTTGAATAAAAATTAAACTCTAATAAATTAGATTTTTTATTCAAAATAACTTTTGCGTCAATCTTGCAACTATTAAAATCGTTATAATCAAAATGTTCAAAGAACTTCTCTTCTAGTTCATACTTATACTCATGCTCTCCTTCTTTTAATCCAGTAAAACTAATTACAAACTGATTTAGAAACTGCATAATGCTAAGTTTGAGCCTGCGAATATAAGAAATATTATAATTTTAACAGACTATTTTTTTCCTGTTTTCGAATTGGACGAAGTTAACGGGTTTTTATTTAGATCATCAAACAACTTTCTTGATTTTAAAATATCAATTGCAGAAAATATAGCATTTTTAAAAGAAGTAGAATCTGCAAGTCCCTTACCTGCAATATCATAGCCTGTCCCATGGTCAGGTGAAGTTCTTATTTTATTTAATCCTGCGGTATAATTAACCCCAGAACCAAAAGACAAGGTTTTAAAAGGAATAAGACCTTGGTCATGGTAAATTGCCAAAACAGCATCATATTTTTTATGCAATCCTGAACCAAAAAAACTGTCACTTGAAAAAGGTCCAAAAACCAAATTACCTTTTGATGCTATTTCTAAAAGTACTGGCTTTAATAAATCTTGGTCATCATTTCCTATAACTCCCCCGTCTCCAACATGAGGGTCAATAGATAAAACTGCAATTTTAGGCTTTTGTATCCCAAAATCTTTTTTTAAAGATTCATTAATTAAAGAAAATTTTTGCTCAATTCTTTGTTTTGTAATATGTGAATTAATGTCTTTTAAAGGAATATGATCTGTTAATAACCCTACCTTTAATTCATCACAAATCATAAACATCAAGCTTTCACCACTAAGTTCTTTTGCTAAGTAATCTGTATGACCTGGGAATTTAAATTCTTCACTCTGAATGTTGTTTTTATTAATTGGAGCAGTAACCAATAAATTAATACTATCGTTAATCAAAGCTTTAACAGCCGACTGAAGTGACAAAAATGATTTTGTTCCTGAATCCTTTGTTGGTTTACCAAATGTTGTGACAAAATCTTCCTCCCAAACATTAATAATATTAACTTTTCCGTTAACAGGCTTTTGGTTTGAATCAATCTTTATTTGATCTATTTCAATATTAAGCTGTTTTTTTTGATCCGAAATTAATTTATAATTGCAAAAAATCACTGGAGTAAAAAAATTTAATATTCTACTGTCGCTTAAAGATTTTAAAATGACTTCTATTCCTATTCCGTTTGGATCTCCGCAAGAAACACCTACAATAGGTAAAGTTTCGTTCTTCATGTCATTTGTTCTTTTATTATTATTAATTTTATCCAATCTTAAAGATATAAATTAATACTCATGTTTACAGGAATTGTTGAACACCAAGCAGAAATAGTTGATATTAAAAAAACTAAAAATAACCTTGACATTACCTTGTCTTGCGAGCTAACGTCTGAATTGAAAATTGATCAGAGCGTCTCTCACAACGGAATTTGTTTAACTGTAGTTAGCATAAATAACAAATCATACACAGTAACTGCGATTGAAGAAACAACAAATAAAACTACCATTGGCAGCTGGATGGTTGGTGATATTATAAATTTAGAAAGGGCCATGAAAATTGGAGACAGACTAGACGGTCACATGATACAAGGGCATGTTGATCAAGTTGGTAAATGTATTTATGCTGAAGAAAAAAATGGAAGTTGGGAATTTATAATTGAATACAAAAAATCAAATAATATTACTGTTGAAAAAGGATCTATAGCTGTAAACGGAATTAGTTTAACGGTCATAGATTCAAAAACTACTCAGTTCAAGGTAGCTATCATTCCTTACACCTATCACAATACAAGTTTTAAAACGTTAAAAAAAGATGATGCTGTCAACTTAGAGTTTGATATCCTTGGGAAATACCTGACTAAAATGGCTTTGAACTACAAATAATTTAATTCATCTTTAAAATCCATAATAAAGGATTTAGTGGAGTGGTTTTTTGAAATATACTAAATTGGATGGAAGATTTTCCAGTAGAAGAGTTAGTGAAAACTTCTCCTATATATTGATTTGAACTGACCTTATCTCCTTTACTAACAAACACTTTTGATAGATTTTTATAAGCTGTGATATAATTTCCGTGTTGAACTAAAACAGTCGGATTACTTCCTCTAAACTGAAGAACGGACAATACGCTTCCTTCAAAAACCGTTTTTACTTTTTGGGATTTTTCGGTAGCTATAACTATTCCGTTGCTTTTGATTTTAGCAGTTTTAACAACAGGATGTGGCTGAGTTCCAAATTTTTGAATGACAACACCTCTTGAAACAGGCCATGGTAATTTCCCTTTATTCAATTCAAACTTTTTTGCTAACGCTTTTGCTTCTGGTGTTAAATTAAACCCTTTAGAGTTTTTGCTAGATTTGTTTTTGTTTGATCTTGCAATAGCTTCTCTAATCAATTTATCAATTTGCTTATCGATTTTTTGACTTTCTTTTTCTTTAGCGATAATATTTCTTTTATATTTTTTTTCTTTATTTCTTAGTTTAGAAATTATGTTCTTTGCTTCCTTTTTTTCTGATTCCAAAGTTTTTTGAGTTGATCTATTTTTTGTTAGTAAACCTTGTTTCAAATCTCTTTTATAAAGCAATTCTTTTTTAATTTCCTTAAGCTCCGCTGAAATTAATCCTATTTTTTTTGCTTGATTTTTTCTAAATAACGAATACTGTTTTATATACTGAGTACGCTTAAATGCTTGAAAAAAAGTTTCAGAGGAAAGGATAAACATGAGTCTATTTTTGCCAGATTTAGATTTAAAAGATTTTAAGATCATTTCCTTATACGCCTCTTTAACCTCAAAAAGATCCTTTTCTAATTTTTCTATGAATTTAGAATTATCTTCTATCTCCTGATTTAAGAGATTTATTTGCTGATTTGTAAGTTTAATTAGTTCTTGTTTTCTTTCAATCTTGTAACTAAGGTTTTCAACATCACTAAAAACTGCTGCTTTATTTTGTTTGTTTGTAAAAAGTAGTGCGTTTATTTCTTTCAATTCTTTTTTGATATCAGCTTTTTTTTCTTCTAATTGCTTTTGAGTTGATTTTTGAGCATGGACTAATAAAGCACTTAATAAAAATGCTGCTATTAAAAAACTTTGTTTTGAGATTCTAAAAAAACTCATAGTTGAATTTTTTTATATCCACTAGGTATTTTAAATGGAAAAGAAATTTCTTCGTTAATTCTTCTAACTTTTGAATTGAGACTAATTTTCAATTCTTTTCCTTTACTTTGGGCGATTATTATAACTTTTTGAGGAAATATATTTTTGTCTATCGCTTTAAAATTATCGTACTCGATTGTTAAACTACTTTGTTTATTATCTGTAACAACCTGTTTTATCAAATTAAAAGTAATAGGCTCAAAATAATACTTGTGATTTAATTTGTTTTTTCTGTCAAATGAACTTAGTACGTAATTTTTGTTTTCTAGACTTTGTCTAAGCTTTTGATTGTTCAAATTTACAATAGGCTTTCCTGTTATTAAATTTTCAAATGATGATAAGGAAAATTGAAAATTCAATAGTTCTGAAATATAATCGTAATTACCCTTGTAAAATGATTTATTGAGTTTCTCGTAAAATGCTAAATTATTTTTGGTAAGCAATCCTTTAAACAATGGGATTAAAAGTGATCCGCTAATTAAGATTTGTTCTTGTTTTTTTAGTCTTATTGAAAGGTTGAATTGATTGGTTGATCCATTATTAACAATTGTTGCTTGTGAACGCAGCATTAAATAGGAAAATTTATTCTTGTTGTTTTCTATTTTTTCTTTTAAAATTTTTGTTGGTATTTTTTTTAAAGCTGAGTTTGAACTCGCATTTTTGGTTAAATTACAGCTTGTAATTAGCAGAAAAAAGACAATAATTATTTTTCTCATTACAGCAAGTTAAATTAACTCACTGAAATCTCCAATATTTATAGATTTATAATTGCCATCATATTTACAATTATTACCAATCATAGAGTTATTAATTTCAGCGTTTAAAACTTGAGTATGCTTGCCAATTATAGAGTTTTCTATTTGTGAATTGCAAATTTTTGTTTCTTTATATATAGAAACATAGGGACCAATAGTGGAGTTTTCAATAACAACATTGTCATCAATAAATACAGGCTCAATAATCTTTGAATTAATTAACTTAACATTTTCTGATATCAATTGTAATTTGTCTTTACTATGAAAATTAAGCATTTCTTTATTTGAGTTAATTGAGCTTTTAACATTTCCGCAATCTAACCAAGCAGACACCTTCCCAACTTTAAATGTTTTGCCGTCACTCATCATTTTTAGCAAACCGTCATTTATTTGATACTCTCCAGAATTCATTATATTTTCATCAATAACTTGCTGAAGCTTGTTTTTTAATTGTGCTATTTCTTTAAAATAATACAAGCCAATCACTGCTAAATTTGAAACAAATTCCTTCGGTTTTTCTACTAGAGCGGTTACATTTCCTTTTTCATTTAATTTAACAACTCCGTAAGCTTCAGGATTTTCAACTTCTTTTGTCCATATAACTGCATCTGCTTCCTTGTCAAAACTCTCATTGGTTTTAATTAAAGTGTCTGGGTAAATTACTAATGCTTTCCCGCTTAAAGATTTCTCTGCACACATAATTGCATGACCAGTTCCCAATGGGTTAAGTTGCCTATATATGGTTGCGTCTGAATCATATTTCTGTGCTAATAATTTTAACTCTTGAATAATTTCAATTCCAAAAAAAGACTCGTCTCCAACAATAAAAGCCATTTCTTCGATCGGCTCATCTACCAATTTAACAGCATCTTTAATTAATTGAGCTAAAATACTCTTGCCTGCTATTTTAACTAACGGCTTAGCAGTAGTAAAAGTATGAGGCCTTAATCGAGACCCTCTACCAGCCATGGGTATTATTAATTTCATAGTGTTTAATTTATACCTGTACTTCCAAATCCTTTATCACCTCTTTGTGTTTCACTTAAAGAACTGCTTAATACAATTTTTGGTTGCTCGTGTTTACAAACTACAAGCTGAGCTATTCTATCTCCGGAACTAATAACAAACTTTTCTTTAGAAAGGTTAATAAGTATAACTCCTATTTCACCTCTGTAATCAGCATCAATTGTACCTGGCGAATTTAAGACAGTTATTCCTTTTTTAAGAGCCAAGCCACTTCTTGGTCTAATCTGAATTTCAAATCCTTTTTCTAATTCTGCAAAAAGACCTGTTTTTACAAGAATTCTATCAAGTGGCTCTAAAGTTATTGAACTATCTAAGAAGGCCCTAACATCCATTCCAGCAGAAAGCTCCGTTTCGTATTTTGGGAGTTTATTGTTTGACTTGTTGACTATTTTTAATACCATAATTGACAAAATAGTAATTATACTTTTAGCTATTTAAAGCTTCCGCACCACCTACAATCTCTAGTATTTCGTTTGTAATTGAAGCTTGTCTTGCTTTGTTGTAAGTAAGTTTAAGCTCATCTCTAAGTTCAGAAGCATTATCAGTAGCTTTATGCATTGCTGTCATTCTAGCACCATGTTCGCTTGCAAAAGAATCTCTAATAGCTTTAAACAATTGAATCTTTAAGGATTTTGGGATTAAAGTATTAGTAATGTTTTCTAGAGATGGCTCAAAGATATAGTCTAAATTATCGGATCCTTCATTTTCTTTAATAGGAATAGGCAAGAATTGTTCAGATTTAATAATCTGAGTTGCTGCATTTTTAAATGAGTTATATATAATTTCTATATGATCGTAATCATTTGAAACAAAAAGACTCATTAGTTTGTCAGCAATTTTACCGACATTTTCATAGTTTAAATCTTCGAAAACGTCGCTGTCGTTTTGAATAATAGCTTCATTTTTTGAAAGCGTGTCATTGATTTTTTTTCCAATTGTTAAAAAATCAATTTTTGAGTCTCTAAATTTTTCATTTGACTTAAACGCTAATGCTTCTTTAGCAATATTAGCATTGAAAGCCCCACATAAACCTCTATTAGAGCTTATTGCTACAACCAATACTTTGTTCAGTTTTCTGTTTTCAGTAAAAGATTTACTTCCTCCTCCGCTGGTGCCGCTAAAGCTTTGCATTAGCTCTGAAAGCTTGTCAGAATATGGTCTCATTGCCGTAATAGCATCTTGAGCTTTTTTTAATTTAGCTGCAGAAACCATTTTCATAGCGCTAGTTATCTGCATAGTTGAAGATACAGATCCTATTCTAATTCTAATTTCTTTAAGATTCGCCATTAATTAATCTATTTAATATGTAGAACTTAGTTCGTCAGCAGCCTTAGTTAAAACACTTATAACATCATCTGTTAATTTTCCTGACTTAATTGTCTCCATTGTCTTTTTATGTTTTGCATTTAAAAAGTCAATATATTTTCTTTCAAATTCTTTAACCTTATTTACAGGCACCTTTTTAAGTAAGTTTTTAGACCCTGCAAAAATAATTGCTACTTGGTCTTCTACTGTAAATGGATCATTTTGAGCTTGCTTTAAAATTTCTACATTTCTCTTTCCTTTTTCAATTACATTTAATGTAGCGTCATCTAAATCAGAACCAAATTTTGCAAATGCTTCAAGTTCTCTAAATTGAGCTTGATCTAGTTTAAGCGTCCCAGAAACTTTTTTCATCGGTTTAATTTGCGCCGAGCCACCAACTCTTGAAACCGAAATCCCAACATTAATAGCTGGTCTTACACCAGCGTTAAAAAGGTTTGATTCTAAAAATATTTGTCCATCTGTAATTGAAATTACATTTGTTGGAATATATGCAGAAACATCTCCTGCCTGTGTTTCGATAATTGGTAATGCTGTTAAAGACCCTCCTCCTTTTACAATAGGCTTTAAACAATCTGGTAAATCGTTCATGTCTTTAGCAATAGTATCATCTGCAATTACCTTAGAAGCTCTCTCCAATAATCTAGAGTGTAAATAGAAAACATCTCCAGGATAAGCTTCTCTTCCTGGTGGTCTTCTTAATAAAAGTGAAACCTCACGATATGCTACAGCTTGTTTAGATAGATCATCATAAATAATTAGAGCTGGTCTTCCAGTATCTCTAAAAAACTCTCCAATTGCAGCACCTGCAAACGGAGCATAGACCTGCATAGGCGCAGGGTCTGAGGCATTCGCCGCTACAATAGTTGTGTAGGCCATCGCACCTTTATCTTCAAGAGTTTTTGCAATTCCTGCAACTGTTGATGCTTTTTGACCAATAGCAACATATATACAGTAAACAGGCTCGCCTGCGTCATAAAACTCTTTCTGGTTAAGAATTGTATCTATACATACTGTTGTTTTTCCTGTTTGCCTATCTCCAATAACTAATTCTCTTTGTCCACGCCCAACAGGTATCATTGCATCAATGGATTTTATTCCTGTTTGCATTGGTTCATTTACTGGTTGTCTAAAGATAACTCCAGGGGCTTTTCTTTCAAGTGGCATTTCATAAAGCTTGCCTTCAATATTTCCTTTACCATCAATAGGCTTTCCTAGTGCATTCACTACTCTCCCAACTATTTTCTCTCCAACATTAATAGAAGCAATTCTTTGTGTTCTTTTAACTGTATCTCCTTCGCTAATTTCTTTTGAAGGGCCAAGTAAAACAACTCCTACATTATCTTCTTCAAGATTAAGTACAATTCCCTCAAGTCCTGAATCAAAAGAAACTAATTCTCCATATTGAACATTAGACAATCCGTAAACTCTGGCAATTCCATCACCGACTTGTAGGACTGTACCAACCTCATCTAAAGATGCAGAGGCGTCTAATCCCATTAATTGTTTTTTTAGTATTGCTGAAACTTCAGCTGGTTTAATTTGTGACATAATCTATGATGTTGATAAATTAGTATTTTTTGTAAATTCTTGTTTTATAGTTTTAAGTTTATTTTTAAAACTAGCATTATATTCAATATCTCCCAGCCTCAAAACAAACCCTCCTATAAGGCTGCTGTCTGTTTTATTAGTTAGGATTGTTTCCTTATTAGTTAGTTTAGAGATAACTTCAAGTACGTGAGATTTCATCTCGTCGGTTAAAGGAACTGCAGTCGTAACAAGAGCAGATTGAATCCCCATGTGTTCTTTATAAAGCTCAATAAACTTAAATGATATTACTTCGAAAAGAGCTATTCTGTTATTATCTGAAAGAACATTGATTAAACTAATTGAAAGTTTTGATAGATCTTTAAATATTAAATTAAGAGTACTTAACTTAACACTGTTTTTAATTATCCTGCTTTCAGTTAAGGATTGTAAATTTTGATTTTCTTTAAAAGTATTTAGAACTGTTAGCATGTCAGAATACATTGATTCTAGACTATCTTTTTCAATAGATTCTAAAATTAATGCTTTAGCATAGCGAATTGCAGCTCTATTTGTTTTCATTTATTTTAATGTAACTTCTTTAACAAGGTCTTTAACCAAATTCATTTGCGATTGATCGTCAGATAATTTTTCTTTTAAAACTTTCTCAGCTATGTCAATTGAAAGGCTTGCTACTTGATTTTTTAAATCTACAATCGCAGCATTTTTTTCGTTTTGAATAGTTTCTTGTGCTTGAGAAATAATTTTTTTAGCTTCATTTTTGGCTTCATTTTTAGCCTCATCAATTAGCTGTTGTTTGATTTCTCGTGCTTCTTTTAAGAGTGAATCCCTTTCAGATCTTGCTTTTTTCAAAGTCTCTTCATTGTCAGACTGTAAAGAGGCCATTTCTTCTCTAGCTTTTTCAGCCGAAAGCAATGCGTTTTTTATCCCTTCTTCTCTTTCATTTACTGCGTCTAAAATAGGCTTCCAAGCAAATTTCTTTAGTAAAAAAATTAACAGAATGAATATAATTGTTTGCCAAAAAAACAAACCAATCGAAAATTCAGTTATAAGTTTTTCCATTTTTTTAGTTATTTAAATTATCTTTTTACAGCACGCTTTCACAAGGTTAGCTGTGCTGTAAAAAGTTTTGATAATTGACTATAGTGCAAAAAGTGCAGCAAAGCCTATACCTTCAACAAGGGCAGCTAAAATAAGAGCAGCAACTTGAATTTTTCCACTAGCATCAGGCTGACGTCCGATAGCTTCCATAGCTCCCTTTCCTATCAATCCGATTCCAATTCCAACTCCGATTACTACTAATCCTCCACCTACGATTACTGGTATTTCCATATTTATATAATTTTAATTAAACATTCTTTTTTAATGATCCTCCTCCGCAACTGCAAATCCAAAATATAATGCCGATAGCATTGTAAAAATATAAGCTTGTAATAGCGCTACTAAAATCTCAATAATTGCGATAAAAAAAGCTAAACCAAACGATAAAGCTGAGCCAAACCAAGCTTTGAAAATAAACATCAACCCAATTAAACTGTAAAGCACTATGTGTCCTGCTTGTATATTAGCGTATAATCTAATAAGCAGTGAAAACGGCTTGATAAAAACACCTAAAAGTTCTATTGGAGCCAATACTATCTTTATAAAGACAGGCACTCCTGGCATCCAAAATATATGTCCCCAATAATTTTTATTGGCTGTAAAATTTGTTATTAAAAACGTTAGTAGTGCCAGTGAAAAAGTAACCGCAATATTTCCTGTTACATTCACACCTAATGGTGTTAGGCCCAACATGTTCAAAAACCAAACAAAGAAAAACACAGTTAATAAATAACTCATGTAGTTTTTATATTTTTTTTCTCCAATATTTGGAATAGCAATTTCATCTCTTATATACAATATAATAGGTTCGAAAAACCTTCCAACCCCCTTAGATATTCCTTTATTAGTTGTAAACGATTTTGCCAAACCTGAAAACAGCAGGAACATTAGAATTGCCACAAGCATAATAGTGGCAATATTTTTTGTTATTGAAAAGTCAAGTGGCTGCGCATTTAGTGGATGATGATCATCGTTATAATCTAAAACACCCTCCTTATTAGTTTTATATATTTTACTGTCGTGATAATTTAACTTAAAAAAACTCCCGTTACTTTCAACAACTTTTTTACCGTGCTTTAGAGCAGAGGACATGAAAAAATGAAACCCATTGTCGTATAAAATAACTGGTAAAGGGATTTCTATGTATACCTTTTTGCCGGTTTCTTCATTAATCCAAGATGTAATAGAATAAGAATGGCTGTCTTTTAAATGATGGTTAATGTATTCTTTGATTTCTGTTTTAAGGTCTCCACCTTTCTTTGGATCTTTAGTATCGTTGTCAATTGGAGCTGCAGAAATTGTAAGCCCAAAAATCAAGGTAAATAATATGACTATAGAATGTTTAAAATTTTTCAACTTAAGCCTTAATTGTTGGATTAAAATATGTGCGCAAATGTAAGGTTATTAACTAAAAAACAAAAATTAAGAAAGAAGAATTTTTTAAGAGTTTTAATTTATTTTTTTTAGTTGTTTTATTAAGACATAAAACGACAATGCTACCCCAAATAAAGTTAAGTATGTTGTAAAGGTTTTACCGTAATTATAAGTACTGTCAATGTACTTTCCCAAAGAAGCTGAACAGAAAATTGTGAAACCCATTTGGGCAACAAGACCAATAAAGATGATAAAAGGGTTACGCTGTTTTTTCAGAATTTATTTTTTCATTTGAAGAAAGTGCTTTCATTTTTTTAGCACCTTTCATAGAAATACTTGCATCAACGCTTGCTCCAGACTCAACGGCCAACTTGCCCGCCACAACCTCTCCTTCAATTCTAGCAGAAGACTTCAAAGACAAAATTCCTGAGACATCTAAATTTCCTTTAATAGTTCCTGCGACATCTGAATTTTCACAAATAATTTTTCCTGAAACTATTCCTTCCTCACCTATTACAACTTTTCCTGTTGTCGAGATAGTCCCTTCAACTTTTCCGTCAATTCTAAAATCTGCCTGTGAGGTGATGTTACCAACTATTACTGTTGTTTTTTCAATAATATCAATTTTATTTGATTCTCTATTTTGTTGCATCTGTTTGTTATTTGATAAATTAAACGCCATATTATTAATTCAAGTCTAAAGTCTTGTAAATCAGCATGTTTTTATACTGAGAAGACAAAGCTACAAAATTATTTTTTAGTCGTAATTCAGGGATTTCTTTAGCTATTTCTAAAGCAGTATTTTCTGCTTTTTCTTTACTTTTAAAATCATGAATAACCAGTAGTTTGTTTTGATAATTGTAAACGTCAAAAGAAACCCTCTTTGAAGTTTTAAGCGCCAAATTAATTTTACTATCAATTTTTAAAAAGTCGTTTTTGGTGAAATCAGTATTGCCAACAATAAATATCAGTTTGAAATCTTTTGAAGGGTTTGATCTGCCGGGTTCTTTCCATTTTCTATTTATATTAGAAATGATTTTGTTTAAGCCAGTCGCTTTTTGGTTGTCAGCATATTTTTTTGACACCTCTTTAAGAAGTTCGTTGTATTTCATAATGCCTTCCAACCTTCCGTAGGACCGTGCTCTTAATAGCTCTAAGTCAACCTGAAAATCCTCTTTCTCAATAATATCAATGTTTAAATCAACTGATTTTATGATTTTTTCAAAATCTTGATTGTTAAACATCTTTTCTAGACTATCTATAAGCGCCAAGGACTTGTTCTCATCCATCAAAAGATCTTGATCCTTTAATAATATTTTTGCAAATCTTGAAAGCGAGTCGTTTTTTATAATGTCATCTTTTATTTCAATGTATTTTAAGTTGCCTTGAACCTTATAAGATTTGTAAAGCAAATATTTTGCTTTAGTAGCTCTTTTAGAATTTAAATCTTTAGACAAAAATTGAGTTATGATGTTCTCTCCCAAATTATAGTTTTTGTATTTCAGAATATAAGACTCGGCCAATTCTAGTTTAGATATGTCTAAAAGATTCTTTATACTATCTTTTTTAAATTGAGAAAAAGGTATGTCATTGTACAGTTCCTGTATTTGTGTTTCGTTTTCCAAAACGACTTCTTCAGTTTGCTCGTTTTTATTTATTTCGTTAGATAGTCCCTTGTTATTTATGATCGATTTCTCAACTCTCCAATATGTGTCACGTTTTCTGTTCCCCCACACTGATTTGAAAGATTCTATTCCTAAAGCGACTATTCTGTCGTTGTAAAAATAAAAATTGGTTTTTTTGAATGTTCTGTCTATACTTGATTGACTTGGTATATTGGCATTAATATCGGATTGGTTTTCAATATTAATTGATTTTAAAATTTCATCTAACTTCTTTTTATCATACCCCGAAAGCCTTATTAAACTGTCATAATAAATTATCTTTTCTTCAAGATTTACAACGTTTTGAATTCCTTTTTTCTGTCTTTCATAAAGCCAAAACTCTTTAGAGTTTTTGTCTAAGACTTTAAGTGTACTGTCCAAGTATTTGCCTGCCAATAAAAAATTTGAGTCGCTAAAATTCAATTTTGAAAACTTGATGTAAGCTTTTGACTTTAACTTTTTGTCAGAGGAGTTTTCCCTTATTGCCATGTTTAAAAAATCCTTTCCTAA
>CAJJCV010000031.1 GCA_905182765.1 Cryomorphaceae bacterium BACL29 MAG-121220-bin8
AGTAAGTGAATTATCTACGTTGTAGTTTGAGGATAATATATTGAATTCGTTTTCTGCACTTTCAAGATCATCTCTTTGGACTGATTTGGTCCAAATTTTATTTTTCAACTCATTTGTTGAATCAACAGGCTTAACGTGTCTAAGTATTCTTCCGCCATTTAGAATTGCCATATCGTTACAAAGTTCTTTTACATCATCAACAATGTGAGTAGAGAAAATCACAGTACTGTTAGTGCCGACTTCTCTTAATACATTTAAAAAACGTTGTCTTTCTGCAGGATCTAATCCGGCAGTTGGTTCATCCACAATAATTAATTCTGGATTGTTTAGTAGTAATTGTGCTATTCCGAATCTTTGTTTCATTCCTCCAGAATATCCAGAAACATTTTTCTTTTTGACATCAGTTAAATTGGTAATTTCTAAAAGTTTATCAATTAAAGCTTTTCTTTCATTTTTTTCAGAAATTCCTTTAAGTTTTGCGAAATAGTTAAGTAATTCATCAGCTGACATATTTGGATAAACACCAAAAGATTGAGGAAGGTATCCTAATTTTTTTCTTAATGAAATTTGATCTTCTATAACATCAACACCATTAAATATAATTGAACCACTATCAGGGGATTGTAATGTTGCTATAGTTCTCATTAATGTTGATTTGCCAGCACCATTTGGACCTAGAAGGCCAAACATTCCCTTGCCAATTTTTAAACTTAAATTATCCAATGCTTTTACATTGTTAGTGTATGTCTTTGTAAGGTTTTCTATTATTAAACTCATAATTGATTTTTAAACGTGTAAATATATGATTTTATTCTACATTCATTACGGTATGTTTTTTATTTAAAAAAAATATAAGTTTTTAAGTAAGCATTACTATAGAAACAACAATTATATATTATTTGATTACTTTTAAAAAAAACATCAATCATGATCCAATCGTATAAACAAAAAAATAATCTTAAAGAAAATTATGATGCTATTATTGTTGGATCTGGGATAGGTAGTTTATGTACTGCTGCCTTACTTTCTAAAGAAGGAAAAAAAGTTCTTGTTCTTGAACGTCATTATACTGCTGGGGGATTTACTCATGTTTTTAAAAGAAAAGGTTACGAGTGGGATGTAGGTATTCATTACATTGGTGAGGTTCAAAACCCTAATGCTCCAATTAGAAAAATGTTTGATTATATAAGTAATAACAAACTAGAGTGGGCAGATATGGGAGAGGTTTACGATAAAATTATTATTGGAGATAAAACATATGATTTTGTAAAAGGAGTTAAAAATTTTAAAACAAAAATGTATGAGTATTTTCCTGATGATATTGATGCAATTGACAAATATGTTCAATTGATATTTGATTGTAATAAAACAATGAAAAAGTTTTATTTAGAAAAAGCATTACCAACTATTCTTAGTAAGCTGATTGGTTTCTTTTTTAGAAAAAATTATTTAAAATATTCAAGCAAAACAACCTACGAAGTTATTAGTTCAATAACAGAAAATGAAGATTTAATTAAAGTTTTAACCGGGCAGTATGGTGATTACGGCTTACCACCAAAGCAAAGTAGTTTTGCAATGCACGCCAGTGTGGTGAAACATTATTTTAACGGAGGAAGTTTTCCAATAGGAGGTTCTTCCCAAATTGCAAATACAATTGATAAAGTCATAGAGTCAAGTCAAGGTACTATTGTTGTCAATGCTGAAGTGAAAAAAATAATAATTGAAAACAATAAAGCTGTAGGAGTTGAAATGATTGATGGTAAGAAATTTCATTCTGATTTAATAATTAGTGGAACTGGGGTTTTTCAAACTTATAATCATTTGATTCCAAAAGATATTAGCGTTAAACATGGTTTTGTAAATAATCTAAAAAAAGTAACTCCTTCTGTAGCTCACGGTTGTTTGTATCTAGGGCTAAACGGTACCTCTGAAGAGCTTGACTTACCTAAAAATAACTTATGGATATATCCAAAGGATATTGATCATGACACAGCTGTTTCAAATTATTTAAAAGATAATGATTCTGATTTTCCTTTGGTGTATATTTCTTTTGCTTCATCAAAAGATCCTTCTTGGCAGTCTAGATACCCAAATAAAAGCACAATAGATATTATCACATTGCTTCCTTATGAAAGTTTTATGAAATGGGAAGGAACCAAGTGGATGAAAAGAGGTAATGATTATAATGATTTAAAAGAAAAAATCACAAATCGACTTTTAGATCATTTATATAAACAACTTCCTCATTTAAAAGGGAAAATAGATTGCCATGAACTATCTAGTCCTTTAACAACAAAAAACTTTGTTAACTATGATAAAGGAGAGTTATATGGAATTGATCATAACCCCTCAAGATTTAATCAAAAGTTTTTAAGACCACAAACTCCAATCAAAGGACTATATTTAACAGGTCAAGATATAGTTTCAGCTGGTGTTGGTGGTGCTCTTTTTTCTGGACTTATTACTTCAGCTTCAATTACAGGAATTGATTTTATGAAAAAAATATATAAATAAAAAAGTATTTAAGTATGAAAGTTTCAATGGATTATGTTAATGATAATACTTTTAAAGTAAAAAATGAGTCAAACAATGAGTTGCTGATTGACATGTGTGATCCAGAGAGAAAAAATCATCTTTCTCCGATGGAATTATTGTTGTCTGCCGTGACATCTTGTGCTGCAGTTGAAATAGTTTCAATGATTAAAAAAAGAAAAAGAAATTTCAAAAACATATTAGCAGAAGCTAATGGTGTAAGAGTTGATACTACTCCCAGATATTTTACTTTAATTAATATTAAATATATTATTTACTCTAAAGATTTAACAGAAAATGAAGCAGACAGATATATTTCTCTTTCATTAGAAAAATATTGTTCTGTAGGCGCTACTATTAATGATAAAACTACAATTAATCATAGTTTTGAAATCATTAGATGATTTTATCTAGATAAAGTTTTTTTCATAAAGTCTTCAGCAAATTTAAAAGACTTCTTTCTAGCAGCTTTGTTTCCACCAATTGTTACGCCTCTTTCTACACAGAATAGAAATCCTATTTTTTGTAAAAATGGATTTGTCATTGGGATATTTAGGTAATTCATAAGAATGTCGCCATCTTTATTTACATCAAACATACAATCTTTGAAACTATATCCGTTTTCATTTATTTCTAGTTCTCCCTTTCTGTCAAAGCCATGATGAGAATCTTTGTAAACTGTGACGTTTATATTAGACATGGCCAGTTTATTAACTAAGTTATTACAAGGTTGTGAAGGTGTCCAATCATCTAATTCTCCAATTAGTATATGTATTGGAACTTTACTGAAGTTTAAATCCTCAAAATCAAAAAAACAAGGGGGGTAAAATGCTAAATGTGAAGCAAAGTTTAAAGATTTATTTATACTGTTTTTTAATGGGAGCCATGCTGAATATAATGCTACAGCTCCACCTAAACTCCATCCAGTTATTGAAACTTTTTCTTTTATGATTTGTGGATGATTAGATAGCTTTTCTAATGCTTTGTATGCATCAACTATCATTGTAGCCATAGTTATCTCATTTTGAGTTCCTACAGTGGAAGTAATATTTCTACTTTTAAAACTATTTAACTCAAAGGTTGCATACCCTAAGTCTTGGTACATTTTTAAGTATTCATAATGATGTTCAGCCCATCCTAAACTTCCAGCTACTCCAATAACTAAAGGATATTTTTTGTTTGGATTTAAAGAGTCTTTAGGAATTACGAGGTTTCCAAATACTTCTTGACTTTTTAAATTAGGATAATTCGATATAACATCATTAAAAGTATAAGGATTGTAACTTTTAAAACTAATTTTTTCCGAATTATATTGAGAATAAGATTGAGATGTCAAAAAGATTAATGTTATAATAAATATTCTTTTCATTTTATAAAGTTAATTATATAAAAATAAAGATGCTTTTGATTGATATAAATCTAAAATTATGTTGATAACTAAAATTTAAAATTTTTTTAATTATTGACTGTGAAGATGATATTTATATAAATTTATTAAAAATTAATATAGTCGTTTCATGGATTTTAAATCTAAAAAGACCATATCATTGTCTTCTCACGGCATTAATAATAGTAGAATTTTTTATCAATTATCCTCTGAAGATCTTCACCAAATAACTGTTTTAAACAAATTAGGAGAAGAAGTTGATTCAGGAGCTTTAGCGGTTAATACTGGAGAATTTACTGGAAGATCTCCAATGGACAGGTTTATTGTTAAGGACAATATAACAGATGATAAGGTATGGTGGGGTGATGTTAATATTTCTTTTAAATCTTCGGAATTTGATGAGTTATATAAAAGAGTAATAAAATATTTAGATGGAAAATCTCTTTATGTTAGGGATTGTTTTGCGTGTGCTGATCCATCAAATAAACTTAGTGTTCGTATTATAAACGAATATCCTTGGTCTAATATGTTTGCCTACAATATGTTTTTAAGACCTTTAGAAAATGAATTAAATTCTTTCAAACAAGATTGGACTGTAATTAATGCTCCTGGTTTTTTGGCTGTCTCAAAAAGAGATAAAACAAGGCAACATAATTTTTCAATTCTTAATTTTTCTAAGAAAATTGCTCTTATAGGTGGAACTGGATACACTGGTGAAATTAAAAAAGGAATTTTTTCAGTTTTGAATTTTATATTACCTGTTTATAAAAACACATTACCAATGCATTGTTCTGCTAATGTTAGTTCTAATGGAGAAACTGCTATTTTCTTTGGCTTGTCTGGTACAGGAAAAACTACTTTATCAACAGATCCAAAAAGAAAACTAATTGGAGATGATGAACATGGTTGGAATGATGATAATTCAATTTTTAATTTTGAAGGAGGTTGTTATGCTAAAGTAATTAATCTCAAAAAGGATGATGAACCAGAAATTTTTGGAGCTATAAAAAAAGGTGCTATTTTAGAAAATGTTATTGTTAATAATGGTCTTGTAGATTTTACAGATACTTCGATTACTCAAAACACTAGAGTTAGTTATCCAATTAATCACATTAAAAATATTAAAATTCCATCTATTGCAAATAATCCAAAAAATATTTTTTTTTTAACAGCAGATGCTTTTGGGGTAATACCTCCTATTTCCAAATTAACTCCAAGTCAGGCTGCATATCATTTTATCTCTGGTTATACGGCCAAAGTTGCTGGAACTGAATCTGGAGTCTTAGAACCGACACCATCTTTTTCAGCTTGTTTTGGAGCTCCTTTTATGCCATTACATCCTTCAAAATATGCTGAAATGTTAATTGATAAAATGAACAATAATAATGTTAATGTTTGGCTCGTTAATACAGGTTGGACAGGAGGTCCTTATGGTATTGGTTCCAGAATGAAGTTGAAATATACAAGAGCAATGATTAATGCTGTTTTAAATGGTGATTTAAAAGATTACACATACGATGAATACCATATTCATTCTGTTTTTGGAGTCGCTCAGCCTAGAAAATGCCCAGGTGTTCCTACCAAAATTCTTAGCCCTAGAGCAACTTGGAATAATGATGAAAAATATTATAAAATCGCTTTTAAACTTTCTAATGCATTTAGATTGAATTTTAAAAAGTTTGAAAGCTATGCATCTGAAGAAATTAGAAGAGGTGGTCCTCAGCGATATGCATTATAATATTTCTAATATTTTTATTTTTTTATCATTAAAATTCAAAACATCACCTTTTAATCTACCAAAAAGAATTGAGCCTATCGGACTTTGTTTAGAAATGCAGTAATAAGTTTTTGATTGAAAATCAAATTTTTTAGCTGAAATAGCCAAATAGTAGTTATATTCTTGAGTTACTATGATTGATCCTAGGCCAACAGATTTTAAAATAATATTATTATTTATTTTAGATAATGTTTGATGTTCTTTTTCAACGACTTTAATTAGATTTCCTATTTTTTCTCTTTCTATTTGTAACATAGCTCTTCCAGTTTCGTGTTTATCACCTGCGCTGCTTTTTGTTTCAGAATTTAAAGATTTATATAGATCGTTACTTCTTCGATTATATTTTATTAATCTAGATTTGACGAAAGTTTCACAATGATTATAAATTAATTTTTTTATCATTTTAGTTCAGGACTTTTGTAAAGACCAATTTCTGAAATTAATGGAATATCTTTTGAATTAATAATAGTAAATCTCAAATATTGAAACTCTATTGGATCAAACTTTATAAGTCTTTTAGTTCCTATGGTAGTTCCTTCCTCTATTAAAACCCATTTGTCTTTCAATTTTACTTCAAGCTTAAATTCTTTGATTCTTTGACCTAGATTGATGTTTTCAGAAATTGTAAAAACATCAGCTTCTTTAAGTTTTGGAAATGAAATTGTAATAACATTATTTTTTTTCGATTTAAAAGCACAAAAGGTGTTAATATTTTTATCAGTTAATTTATTGTCAGAGTGATTATTATCATTGTAAGTTATTTTAGATTCCTTTATTAAATTATTACTGAATGTGGTTTTTAAAAACCTCCCTAACTCAAGCATATTCTTAGCATCGTTTTCATGAATTAAACCCCGTTTGTCAACCGGAATATTTAACAACAAAGAACTATTTAAACCTACTGAATTGAAATAAATGTCAATTAATTTCTCTAATGATTTTACTTTATCGTCTTCTTCAGGATGATAATACCATCCAGGCCTAATAGATACATCTGTCTCTGTAGGAATGAAATGAGTTCCGTATTCTTGACCTGAAGAAAACTTATTATAGTTAGGCATACCAGCATATAGACTATCACGATAAATATTAGACCACGTAGTTTTATTTGCATACCCTTTTTCGTTTCCAACCCACCGTACATCTGGACCTGCATCACTAAATATTACAGCTTTTGGTTGTAATTCACGGATTAGTTTGTGAGTATTTTTCCAATCGTAATATGTTTTTTTATCAACTTTTCTCAAATCATTAGCACCACCGTAATAACCACTTCCACCATTAGCACCATCAAACCATACCTCAAATATTTCTCCATAATTTGTTAAAAGTTCAGTTAATTGATTTCTAAAATATTTAATATAACTTTCTTTTCCATAATCCGGATGATTTCTATCCCAAGGTGATAAATAGATTCCTAGTTTTAATCCATATTTTTTACAAGATCTTTCTAAATCTTTTATTAAATCTCCTTTTCCGTTTTTCCATGGACTATTTTTAACAGAATGCTCAGTATAAGTACTTGGCCAAAGAGAAAATCCATCATGATGTTTTGCAGTTATTATTATTCCTTTCATCCCTGATTCTTTTATTATCCTTGCCCACTGATCTGTGTTAAGTTCTGAGGGATTAAAAGTTGATGGTGATTCATCGCCATATCCCCATTCTTTATTAGTGAATGTATTCATGTTAAAATGAATAAAAGCATAGTATTCCATCTCTTGCCAATTTTTTTGACGTTCTGACGGAACCGGTTTCACATCTTTATATCCGTTTTGACATGAGATTATAAAGCTAAATACAAATGCTATTATATAGCTTTTCATAATATTTAGTTTAAAAAAGGCATTCATAAAGGTATGTTTTAAATTAATATTGTAATTTCACTAACTAATTTAAAACTATAATTATGAAAAAAGGAAGCTTATTATTTGTTTTGTTTATTTCTTTTGCTGTTTCAGCTCAAAGTGTTATTAACAATACATATTTAGATGTTCCAGCAAATGAGATCAGTGACTTTTTACAACTTCACAAAAAAGTTGTTGATATGTCAAATGGAGAAGGAAGAACAATTGGTACTCATTGGGTCTATAGACACTGGTACGGAAGCGATCACAGTATCATGTTAGCTGATTTATATCCAACGGTTGAAGCAGCGGTAAAAGATGATTTTTGGAGTGTTTTAAATGCTAATATTGAAAAACTTTCTGAAAATGATAAAAAAGAAATGCAAGCTGTTGTTAAAAAATGGTGGTCTTATTGGAATAATCATACTGATGAAATAAGATCTATAAATTGGGATAATAATTGGATTGGTAAGGAAAATCTTAACCTGGATATTCCTTACGTATTTGTTGTAGGTAGTTATAATTCAAATGCTGGAAATCAAGATCTAATCGATGCTTATATGGAATGGAACGTTAAACCAGGAGTTGAAAAAGGAGTTATGCTTTACGGAGGAGCTACTTCTCATAATATTGGTTCTGGTTCTGATGTTCAGCTATGGTCTGCATACACTGACATCGCTGAATTTGCTGTTTCAAATGGTCCTAATGGTCAAGTAAATTCTGAGTTTGCTCCAAAATTTTGGAGTTTAGTTGAAGGAGCTCACAATGATCAAATTTATATACATGCTGGTCATACAATAAATAAAGAATTTAATTTTGCAGGAAAAGACAACTAGTATATTTTAAAATATATTTTCTTAAAAAACCTCTTATTTAATAAGGGGTTTTTTTTATTTATTAACTTAGAGTTTTTTAATATAAATAGCATGTCAAAAATATTAGTTACAGGAGGTTTGGGTTATATCGGAAGTCATACTGTTGTTGAACTACACAATCAGGGATATGAGATTACAATAGTAGATGATTTATCAAATACTAGTTTAGATGTATTAAAGAGGATTAATAAAATAACAAATTCTTCTATTAATTATGTCAATTTAGATTTAAAAAATGTTGAAGCAACTAAAATTTTTATTTCAGAAAATAATGATATTGATGGTGTAATCCATTTTGCTGCTTCTAAAGCTGTTGGAGAAAGTGTAGACAATCCATTAAAATATTATATTAATAATATTTCCTCATTAACGAATCTTCTAAATGAATTAAAAGATTTAAATAAAAAAATAAATTTTATTTTTAGTTCATCAGCTACTGTGTATGGTAAACCTATTAATGTTCCAATTACCGAGCTAGAACCAATAAAAAATGCTGAATCTCCTTATGGTAATACTAAGCAAATAGGAGAAGAGATAATTAGAGATTTAGTAAATTCAAATTCAAATTTCAAAGCTATTTCGCTTAGATATTTTAATCCAATTGGAGCACATTTATCAGCTATGATTGGAGAATTACCTATTGGAGTTCCACAAAATCTAGTTCCTTATATTACGCAAACAGCAATTGGAATAAGAAAGGAATTAACCGTTTTTGGAAATGATTACTTAACTATCGATGGTTCATGTTTAAGAGACTATATTCATGTTGTGGATTTAGCAAAAGCACATATTAAATCCTTGGATAAACTTATTAGTAATGATGACAAAAACTATTATGATACTTTTAATATTGGAACAGGAAAAGGAACTTCAGTTTTAGAACTTATTAAGAGTTTTGAAAATGTTACTGGAAATAAATTAAATTTTAAAATAGGAGATAGAAGAAAAGGAGATGTGGCAGAATGTTTTGCTGATGTTTCTAAAGCTAATAAATTTTTGAATTGGAATTCTGAATTTTCTGTTGAAGATTCTCTTTTATCATCTTGGAATTGGGAAAAAAACATTAATAATGAAAAATTATAATAGAAGAAATTTTTTAAAAAAATCTACACTAGGTGCAGTTGCTGCATCCACCCTTAGCATAAGTTGTCAAGAAAATATGTCAAAATCTTCAGCTGGAAAGTATATGGGTGATTTTGCTGCTAAACCTTATGACAATGTTAAAGCAGCCTTTATTGGTCTTGGTGCTAGAGGACCAGGTCATTTAAAAAACTTTTCAACTTTAGAAAACACCCAAGTTGTTGGATTGTGCGATTTATATGAAGATAATGTTAAAAGAGAGTCAACTAGACTTAAGGATTATAATAAAAACTCAAGTAATGTGAAACTATATTGGGGTAGTGAGAATAATTGGAAAACAATGCTTAAAGAAACTAATCCAGATATAGTTTTTATATGTACTAACTGGAAAAATCATGCACCAATGGTTATTCAAACTATGCTCGATGGAGCACATGCTTTTTGTGAAGTTCCTTTAGCTCTTACAACTTTAGAAATGTGGGATATAGTTAATACATCTGAACATACACAGAAACATTGTATGATGATGGAAAATGTAAATTACGGCAGAGATGAATTGATGTATTTAAATATGTGTAGAAAAGGTGTTGTAGGTGATTTATTGCATGCTGAAGCTGCTTACATTCATGAGCTTAGATTTCAAATGAATCAAGAAGAAAGAGGCACAGGGTCTTGGAGAACAAATCATTATGCTGAAGGCAAAGGAAATTTATACCCAACTCATGGACTTGGACCTGTAGCTCAATATATGAATATAGCTAGGGAGGAAGATAATTTTAAAACAATTGTTTCATACTCAACTCCAGCATTAGGAAGAAAATCATATGCCAATAAGAATTTTGATAAAGATCATAAATGGAATAAATTAAACTATAATAATGGTGATTTAAATACTTCAATTATTAAAACAAATATGGGTAGAACTATTCTTGTTCAATGGGACGAGACAAGTCCTAGACCATACACAAGACATAATTTAATTCAAGGTTCTAAAGGAACACTTGCTGGTTTTCCAACTAGAGTAGCTCTTGAGGGTGGGTTTGAAGGAATTTCTGAAGATCATCATTCATGGATTCAAGGAAAAGATTTAAATCTACTCTATGAAAAATATGATCATCCTTTATATAAAAGGTTGAATTCAAAAACAAAAAAATCTGGACATGGTGGTATGGACGGAATAATGATGTATCGAATAGTAGAATGTTTACAAAAAGGTCTTCCACTTGATCAAAACGTATATGAAGGGTGTTTTTGGAGTGCTGTAACCCCTTTAAGTGGAAAGTCTATTGACGAGAATGGAATGCCACAGGAATTTCCAGATTTTACAAGAGGAAAATGGAAACAAACTAATCCACTTAATATAATTACTTAAATTATGATTAATGATTCATTAATCATTTTGGCAGCTGGTCTATCTTCTAGAATGAAAAAATCGGTTTCTAATAATAATTTAAGTAAAAATTCAATTGAACAAGCAAACAATACAGAAAAGGGATTAATTAGTATTGATAAAAATGGTAGGCCATTAATTCATTATTTATTACTTAATGCTAAATCAGCAGGTTTTAAGACCATTTATTTAGTAATTGGACAAAAATCAAAAAGCTTTAAAAATTATTTTAACAAAAACATATACGATGGTTTAGACATCAAATTTGCAATTCAATATTTTGATAAAAACAGAGTCAAACCCTCTGGAACTGCAGATGCATTATATCAGACAATTACTCAATTCCCTATGTTAAAATCTTTGAACTTTTGTGTTTGCAACAGTGATAACTTATATTCTTCTAAAGCTCTTAATAGTGTAAGGTCTACGTCTTTTTTAAATGCATTTATTTCTTATGACAGGGACTATCTAAACTTTAGTACTGAAAAAGTGAATTCTTTTTCAATTTTAAAACTTAATAAAAATGGATATTTAGAAGATATTTTAGAAAAGCCAACCGCAAAGGATTATGAGTTTTTTAAGGACAAAAACGGCAAAATTAGAGTAAACATGAATCTTTTTAAATTTAACGGATCTATGTTTTTTGAATATTTAAAAAATTGTCCATTTGATAAATTAAGAAACGAAAAAGAATTGCCAACTGCAGTTTTGAATTTAGTAAAAAATCAGCCAAACTCTGTTTATGGAATTCCTTTTGAAGAACACGTCCCAGATCTTACATCGAAAAATGATATTTTAGTTTTAAATAAACTATTAGATCTTGAATAATTTTATTTTAAAATATGAAATTCCCAAGCTTTTAATTTATTACTACCTAAGTTGTAGATAGTGTTGTTAATTAAAGTCTTAAAACTTCCTTTAATTTCAGTTTCAAACTCTAATGTATCGTTAGAAAGATTTGCAATAAAATACATTGAATCATTTTCTTTTGATCTTTTAAAACAAACTATGTTTTTATTTTCTAATTCTATTATTTCGAATTTAACTTCAGGATCTATATTTAGTAAATGATTTTCCTTTTTAATTGTATTTAATATTGAATAAAAATTATAAAAATCAGATTTATTTTTAGGTATAAAATCTTTTTCAAAAAACTCTAATCTTTTTTCTAAACCATATTCTTGTCCATTGTAAATTAAAGGAATACCAGGTAAAAAATAGGTTAGTGCACCAAATGTTTTTGCACCATCACCATATCTGTCAAATACAGTACCTGCCCAAGTATTTTCATCATGATTTGAAGTGAAGTTCATTAGAATATGCTCTGCAGATAAATCTTTATAATTTCTATTTATATTAAAACTTAAATCATCAGAGTTATTCTCTTTTTTAGCAATATTATTTAAAACGTGGTGACCTGACCAATTATAACTCATATCAAACATTTCGATTAGTTCAAATCCTCCCGGATGATATCCATCTGACTCAGCTAACATTATAACGTTTTTAATATTATTTAATCTTTCTATTGATTTTTTCCAAAATGATGGTGGGCAACTATGTGCAGCATCAGCTCTATATCCATCTATATTGTGTTCATTAACCCAGTATTCCATTGCTTCTATCATTTCATTCTGCATTTCCATATTATCAAAATTCAGATCAGCTACGTCAGTCCACCCCCAAGATTCTCCAGTATCAGGGTTAATAGGATCTGTAATCTCACCTTTGTTGTTTGTTGTATAATATTCCGGATTCGTTTTTATCCAATGGTGGTCCCATCCGGTATGATTTGCTACCCAGTCTAGTATTACAAGCATGTCGTTTTTATGAGCTTCTGCTATTAATTCATCGAAGTCTTGTTTATTTCCAAATTCTGGATTAACATCTTTATAATCTGAAATTGAATAATAACTTCCAAGAGTGCCTTTTCTTTTCACTTTAGAAATAGGATGAATAGGCATCAGCCATATTATTTTCACACCCAAATCTTTAAGTTTATAAATATCCTTTGTAAAATCATCAAAACGACCAGATTCAGAATATTGTCTAATATTTACTTCATAAATCACACCGTCTTTGATGTTATTTAACTTAAAAGTATCATTTAATTCATTTTGATTGTCACATGAAATAATCATCAATAAAAAGAATAACAAAATTTTTTTCATAATGGTAGTATTTATTTATTTAAAATTGTGTTAGTATCGTTAATTGTAAGATTAATTTTATCACCACTAATTAATTTTGCTGAAGTTGATTTTTGATCAATTTTTATTTCAATTTTTCTATTTTTAATATTGACTTTAAAGGAGTAGCTTTCCCATTTTTTAGGAATTTTTGTATCAAAATAAATTTTATCATTTTTAATCCTTAATCCAGCAAACCCCTCTACAATGCTCATCCACGAACCTCCCATAGAAGTAATATGTAAGCCTTGTTTTATTTCCTTATTGTAATCATCTAAATCTAACCTACTTGCTCTAACGTAATAATCATATGCCTTATCAATATTATTTATTCTTGAAGCTAAAATACTGTGGATGCATGCTGAGAGTGACGATTCGTGTACAGTAAATTGTTCATAAAACTTAAAATTACTTACTAATTCAGTTTTAGAAAAATCATCTTCAAAAAAATAAAAACCTTGTAATACATCTGCTTGTTTAATATAAGGTGATCTAAGAATTCTATCCCAAGACCAATTTTGATTTATAGGTCTTTGATTTTGAGGAATATTATTAATTGGTTTTAAATCTTTATTTAAGAACCCATCATTTTGAATAAATACATTTAATTCTTTTGAATAAGGTAAGTGTATGTTTTCTATGATTTTTTTCCAGCTTGATATTTCATCTCTACTCAATCCGTTTTCTTTATAAAGAAATTCGTTACTTCTATTACTCCTTTTTGCAATTTCTGAAAGTTGGTAGATTGTATATTCTAAACACCATTTTGCACTGTAATTAGTATACCAATTATTATCTATGTTGTTTTCATATTCATTTGGACCTGTAACTCCAAGAATTACATATTTATTTAACAAACTAGAGAAGTTTACTCTTTGTTCCCAAAACCTTGAAATAGCAATTAATATTTTTATCCCTTTATTTTCTAAAAATTTAAAGTCATCAGTAAAGATTATGTATTTTTTAATTGCTTGTGCAATTGCTGCATTTCTATGAATTTCTTCAAATGTGATTTCCCATTCATTGTGACATTCTTCTCCATTTACAGTAACCATGGGATATAATGCAGCACCATGATTTAATCCTATTTTTTCTGCATTTTTAATTGCGTTTTCAAGTTGATTATAGCGTTGATTAAGAAGGTTTTTAGCAACATCTGAATGTTTAGTTCCTAAGTAAAATGGCACACAATATGCTTCAGTATCCCAATAGGTCACCCCTCCATATTTTTCTCCTGTAAATCCCTTTGGCCCAATATTTAAATTTGGGTCATTTCCGTTAAAAGTTTGATTTAATTGAAAGATATTGAATCTAATTGCTTGTTGAGATTTAACATCCCCATTAATAATAATATCTGAATCTTCCCATATTTTATTCCATTCTTCTATATTTTCTTTACACAAATCAATAAACCCAGCTTTTAAAGCATTATCACATTCTTTTTTAATTATATCATTAAAATATTTTTTCTCTGAATCATTTGAATTCACATAACCACCAACTTTAAAAAGTGTTAATTCGTCGTTCTTGTTTAATAAAAATTCACTAGAACATCCTATTAAATTTTTATCATTGCTTTCTAAATAATTCGCATCTATTTTCTTGTTGTTAATTGAGTAAAATGTTTTGAAAAATGTAGATATTTCAAACTCTGAATTTATAATACTAGAATTAACTATGCCTAAATTATTTTTTGAAATTGAATTAATTGTTGTTACAAATGGTTCATTCCAATTAGAGTCGTTATTCCTAATATTTATGTCTATACATGGAAGAACTTTAACTTTAATATTATTGTCAAAAACTTTAATTTTATAGTTAATAGCACCTATGTTTTCTCTTTTCAGTGAAATGAATTTTTTAGATTGAATTTCTATTTTTATTGAGTTGTTTGTTGTGATTAAAGCTTTTCTTTCACACCATCCTTCTTTCATATTTAATTCTCTGTGATAAAAAAGAATTTCACATTTATTTAAATCTAAAAGTTCTTTGTTTATTGTTATTCTTATTTTATTCCAATTTGGACAATTTACCATTTTAGCGAAATAATCTGGATATCCTTTTTTCCACCATCCGACTTTTGTTTTATCACGAAAATATATCCCACTTATATAATTTCCAATAGTTTTGTTATTAGAAAAGTCCTCTTCAAAATTTCCTCTTTGTCCAATCTTTCCATTTCCTAAACTAAAAATACTTTCTGAATCAATCATTTTTGATGAATCGAATTTATTTTCAATTATAGACCAAGGATCTAAGACGTATTTGTATTTAAGCATTATTTAAAATCATTTAAATTTATTTCCTCAAACTTTTCATAAACTTTATTAGCAATTTTTAATTTACTTGATTTGCCTATGCCAATAGTCGTCATATTTATTTTATTTCCAGCAATTATTCCAGCTTCTGA
Source organism: Cryomorphaceae bacterium BACL29 MAG-121220-bin8 (assembly GCA_905182765.1). Taxonomy (GTDB): domain Bacteria; phylum Bacteroidota; class Bacteroidia; order Flavobacteriales; family Flavobacteriaceae; genus MAG-121220-bin8. The sequence goes on from CAJJCV010000031.1 coordinate 15,488, forward strand.
ATCTTCAAAAACAACACAGTTCTTTGGATTTGAATTTGTTAGTTTTGAAGCCAAAATAAATCCCTCTGGATCAGGTTTTGAAGCTTTAACACTATTTCCGTCAACAATAGCATCAAAGTAGGAGTAAAGATTAAGTTTTTTTAATATAAATTTTGCATTTTTACTTGATGAGTATAACGCAATTAAGTGATTATGTTTTTTGGCATTTTCTATAAAATCATAGACTCCTTTTATAATGTTTGAAGAGTCAATATTGGATATCTTGTTTAAATAAAGATTATTTTTTTTCTTTAAAATTTCGTTAAATTCTTTTGAGCTAATATTTAAGTTTGCCCATTTCAAAATTTTATCCAAACATTTGGATCTACTAACTCCTTTTAATTCTTCATTTTTTTCAGCACTTAAATCATAGTTTAAGCTAAAGCAAATTGACTTCCAGGCATCAAAATGATAATCTTCAGTATTAGTTATAACTCCATCTAGATCAAATATAAAAGTTGGCATATTATTCATACTAGTAACTAATTGTTTTTTTATCTGTAATAAGAAGGTTTAATAGCCCTGCGATTATCAAGGATAGACCTGCAACAACCATCGAAAAAATTGCTTTATCTCCAATTAAGTTGGTTAATAAATTTATACCTCCAATAGCTGCTATTATCTGAGGAATTACAATGAACATATTAAATATTCCCATGCTCGTACCCATGCTTTCTTCTTTAACCGAACTTGATAACATTGCATAAGGCATAGATAAAATACTTCCCCAGGATATTCCAATCAAACTAAAAGAAAACAACAGCATATTATGGTTTGAAATAAAATACATTGATATAAAGCCAATTCCACCAGCAATTAAGGACCAAAGGTGTATTTGTTTTCTATTTATTATTTTTTTAGATGTATAAAGTGTTAATATTAATGCAAAAAACATTGAAGATAGCCCATACGTTCCCATGTAAGATCCAGTCAAATTTGAAGCTTTTTGAAAATTTAAGTTTTCAGAATTATATTGAGATAATTCAACTTTATTAGTTAAATCAAAATCACTCATTATTGGAATAGGAGCGTTGAATACATGTTCAGTAATAGCAGGGTTAGCCATACTCCACATAGTGAAAAATGCAAACCAACTAAAAAATTGAATTAGCCCTAGTTTTTTCATTGTTAATGGCATTTCAATAAAATGTTTAGTAAACTCACTTAGCATAGATTTGAAATTTCTGTCCTGTTGTTCTTTAAATTTTTTTAAATCTTTAGGAGGGTATTCTTTTGTTGTGAAAATTGTAAATAATATTGATGATAAAAAGACAAATGCTCCAATTCCAAACGCAAGTTTTACTGAATCAGGAATAACACCAGGAAGAGCAACATCACTTACACCTAAGCTACTTACAAAATATGGTAAGTTACTAGCAATCCAAGTTCCTATACCAATTATTAATGTTTGAGTCACAAATCCATAAGATCTTTGAGAGTCTGGAAGCTTGTCAGCAACTAAAGCTCTAAATGGCTCCATACTTATATTTATTGATGCATCAAGAATCCATAAAAAACCAGCAGCCATCCATAGGGTTGATGAATAAGGAACGAAAAATAAAGTTACAGAGCTAAGTACTGCTCCAATTAAAAAATACGGTTTTCTTCTCCCAAGAACAGGATGCCATGTGTTATCGCTTAAGTAACCTATTATTGGTTGTACAATTAATCCTGTTAAAGGAGCGGCAATCCATAAGAGAGGAATGCTAGCTTCTTCTACTCCTAGAGTTTGAAAAATTCTAGACATAAATCCACCTTGAAGAGCAAATCCAAATTGAATTCCTAAAAATCCAAAGCTCATGTTCCATATTTCCCAAAAGCCTAACTTTTTTTTCATGTTTTAAAATAAAAAAGTTGATAGACAAAATGTCTATTAAACGTTATGTATTTATAGGAGGTGTTTACCTAAAGAGGTTTTCTTAAATAAATCAAAAACTATAAATAAATTGAGAAGTAGATTTATAATTTTAAGTTGCTAATATATTATTTTTTTAAAATTATTTCTATAAATAATTTAAAAATCTACTATAACGTTATAGTGTAATTACTAGATTAATCAAGAAGACTCTCTCTTAATTAATGAACAATTAATGATTTCTGTTTTGTGTTCGTTACTGTTGGTAACCCCAGTTAATTTATTTATCAAAAGCTTGGCAGCTCTTTCACCCATGATTTCACCATGTTGACTAATAGTAGATAGAGTGGGAGAGGAATATCTGGAAATCACTCCATCTGTAAATGATATTATTGCAATTTCATTTGGAACAGAAATTTTATTTTTCTTTAGTACTTTTAAAGCTGAGCCTGCATAAATTTCGTTTACACCTAAAATTGCATCAATTTTTTTAAATTTAAGAAGCTTTTCCAACTCATCTTCTAAAAAAGACATTTCTAATTGACTTCCATGCTTATCTTTAACTTTTATAATTAAATCACTGTCAGGGATAATATCATTATCTTTCAAAGCTTCTAAATATCCTTCTGTTCTAAGGTTTCCTACACTTACATAGTCTTCAGAAGTTATAAGAAGAATATTACTCCTTTTATCATCAATTAGAGTTTGAGTTGCTTCTTTTGCAGCTTGTTTATCGTTTACAATGACTTTATCACATTTAACGTCATTTATAACTCTGTCAAAAAGAACAACCGGAATTCCTAAATCAATAGTTTCTTTTATATGGTGAAAATCTTGTTTCTTTAATGTCTCTTTTGCTATTGACATAATTATTCCATCAATATGTCCATTGGCAAGAGTTTCCATATTTAAAACTTCTTTTTCAAAAGATTCGTTAGAAACTGCAATAATTACATTATAACCATTTTCAGTTGAAAATTTTTCAATACTATTAATTACTATTGAAAAAAAATGATGAACAATTTCAGGAATTATAACTCCTATTGTTTTAGTTTTTCTGTTTTTTAAACTAAGAGCAATATTGTTAGGACGATAATTATGTGCTTTTGCAAATGCTTTGATTTTCCCTCGAGTTTCAATACCAATTTCGTGACTATCTTTCAAAGATTTAGAAACCGTAGAAATAGAAACATTTAATTCATTTGCAATTTCCTTAAGAGTTATGCGTCTAATCATTTTACTAAATTTAAAAACAAAAAATTGAATTTTCAATAAAGATAAACAGTATATTTTGTTAAATTGATAAAAATAAAGTTATTAACACTATAACGTTGTAGTTAGTTAGCTATAACGTTATAGTTGGTTTTTATATAAATCTTGCTTGTTCATGGACTTTAAATATTATAAATTAGTTGAAGAGAAGTAGGTTTTATAACCAAACAAAAATCAAAAATATGATGAAATTTTTTAAACAAATTCAAATTCTTTTTTTGCTTTTCCTTTCACTGGGAGTTTTTGCACAACAAAGTGTTTCGGGTTTAATTACAGATAGTTCAGGTACTCCTTTACCTGGTGTTAATGTAATTATACAAGGAACAAATGTTGGAGTTTCGAGTGATTTTGACGGTAATTATCAAATCAGTGTTGATAATGGTCAAATTTTAGTTTTTTCTTATATCGGATACGATAGTGTTGAATTAACTGTAAATGGAACAAATCAAGATGTAAAAATGACAGAATCTGACTCTGAGTTAGACGAAGTTGTAGTAATTGGTTACGGAACAGTTAGAAAGAAAGATTTAACTGGTGCTGTAGATTTAATTACTGAAAAGAACTTTGCAAAAGGTTCCGTAGTATCTCCTCAACAATTAATCAGAGGAAAAGTTGCAGGTGTTTCTATTGTTTCTAATAGTGGTGCGCCAGGAGATGATTCTAATGTTCTAATAAGGGGAATAGGATCTTTAAATCTTAATTCTAATCCATTATATGTAGTTGATGGAATTCCTTTAGATGCAGGTGGAGTTGGCGGATCTAGAAGTCCATTAAATGCAATTAATCCTTCTGATATCGAAGCAATAAGTATTTTAAAAGATGCATCTGCTACCGCTATCTATGGATCTAGAGCAGCAAACGGAGTCGTATTAATTACTACTAAAAAAGGTAAGACAGGAGATCTTAAGTTTAATTTTAGTTCAAGATCATCCTCTTTTACACCAATTGATTTTGTAGATGTATTAAACGCATCACAATTTAAATATGCTGTTCAAGCAACAGGTGTTTCAGATTATATTTCTAGGCTTGGATCATATGATACAGATTGGCAAAGAGAAATATATGAAACTGCAAGAGCTCAAAATAATAGCTTCTCTGTTTCAGGTGGACTATTAAATATGCCTTTTAGAGCATCATTAGGATATACTGATCAAGACGGAATTTTGATGGGTGATAATTTTAATAGAATGACAGGATCATTCAATATTGCTCCATCCTTTTTAGATGGTGATTTAAGAGCTAATGTTAATATTAGAGTTGTTAGAAGTGAAAATGACTTCGACAACAGAGGAGCAATTGGATCAGCTGTGTTTCTTGATCCAACGAAACCAGTT
>CAJJCV010000032.1 GCA_905182765.1 Cryomorphaceae bacterium BACL29 MAG-121220-bin8
TCTTCAGAAATAAAAATTGATTCTTCAAAAATTCCTTGACATTCTAAGTTAGTTGTTACTTTGATTGTATTAAAGCCAGCCTTTAATGATAAGTCTATGTTATTTTTTGACGTTTTAATTAAATCTCCATTTAAAATTATATTGTAACTATCGCTTCCTCTAAGATTTAATAAGACTTGTCTGTTTTCCCTGTTTATGCTAGTAAGAACACTCAGGTCTACAGGTTCTTCAATATTTATATTAAAGCATTGTTTGAAATTTGGGAAAAGTGAATTTGTAAGACAAACTTCATATATTCCTGCCTCTAAGCCAGATAAATTCCATTTTGAATCTAATACCTCCTCTGAATCAAAATTAAATCCATTTAGGTTACTAGTAACACTAACTCTAAATAGATTTTCACCAAAGTCTCCCTTTATTGTAAGATCGATAAGTCCATTGTTTGATGATCTACACACTTCATCTGTATAAAACAAAGTAAAAGTATCATTAGGAATAGGGTTTGGATCACAAACGTCTCCAATGTCATCCCCATCGTAATCCTTTTGATCTGGATTGTAAGTGTTTTCACAATTATCTTCACTATTTTTTATCCCATCATTATCATAGTCGTTTGAAAGTATTTCTAGATTAATCCCGGTAGATTCAATTGTTTGCCCAGCTGCATTGGCATTTATAATAAGAGGATAATTTTTAGCTTCCGCAGTATCAGGAACCGTAATTTCAATAGTTAATTCACCGTCACTGTTTATAGTAACAGGATTTGAAGGAGAGTAAGATAAAGTACTGTTGTCAGGTAAACCTTCTACAGAAAATGTAGTTTCAAAATCATAGCTTGAAAAAACTCTATGCTTTACAACAAAAGATCCAGTCTCACCTTGTCCAATAGTTAGTTTAGCTTCTGGGGTACTTAACTGAAGTAATGGACCATCTGACGAAAAGTAAGATGAAAAAACACCTCTTCCATAGGTAGAAGCAAATACCTTATAGTCGTCTCTCATATCAAGGTCTGTAACTCTAACATTGCTCATTCCGTTAAAAGCAGAAAACCATTTTGGAGACTTATCGTTGAAGTTCTTAGTATACCAAACTCCTAAGTCAGTTCCAACTATAACCTCACTTAAAACTATTGGATTTTGTAAAATTGCTCTTACAGGAATATCTGGAAGACCACCATTATTAATATCACCTTCTTTATTTGACCATGTTTCTCCTCCGTCATTTGAGTAAAATATATTTTTAACAGCATAGTTATGGAAGGTTACAAAAATTTCATTTTCTGTAAGACCAAATTCAATATCAGATACACTTCCTAGAAATTGATTTCCAGTAATATTAGTATAAGTAGGACTCGCTGTATTTGCATTTTCTGCTTTAATAACTTCTCCGTTTTCTAATCCTATCATTAAAGTTGAAGAATTAGTTGTGTGTGGTGAAACTGTTAATGCAGAAATATTTGCAGTCATCATTCCGCTTTGAAGTATACGACTAGGTGCATTAGTATTTTTATCTGCTTCAGCAAAATTGTCCCAATCATAATAGGATATTATTTCAAAATTAGATCCAGTATAATTAGAATAGATAATTCCATAATTTGAGTCTAATGCTTGGACATTAATAAAGTCTCCATTACTACCGCTTTCATTATTTATATTAAAATTGTCACCACTTAAAAAATCATATGCCTCTACAGAATTATTGTATACATAATTTGCAATAAAATAGGGTTTATCTAAGTTTTGAGAAAACATTGAGGCAGCTCCATCTCCACCAGAAACATCAATACTAGAGGTTATTTTGTTTTCTTTATCAGTTTGAAACTGAGTACCGTTATCTTGCGCTCCTGCTAAAAAAACATCGGTAATTCCAGCTACAACTTTATTTCTAGTTCTCCAACTAGAAAGATCATTTCCGGAAATTTGTTTGTTTAAATCTTTAAACATTTCAGATGGTGCAACTCCTATAGTATAAAATTGAGCAGTTACATAATTGTAATTTCTAGATGAAATTTCCTCAGATGAACCATTGGTTTGACTAAAATATATTCCACCGTCATTTCCGAATATTTTTTTAGAGGAATCGTAATTTCCAAAAGCCATATTGTGCTGGTCAGCATGAGCATAAGTATAATTTGAACTATACCATTGAGTAAATTGGTTCCATGGATTAGCTGTAGCATTTTCACCTGCGGATGTTGATTTAAATAAATCAATACCTCCAACGAAAATTGTTTCAGGATTATTAGGATCTGATTCAATTAATAAATCATAAAAGGATTGTCCTCTTGTGAAATCATCTGCTGGAATACCATTACTTCCAATGGGAAGTGTTAGTGGAGTTGGGGCCGATGCAAATTCGTCTTTAGATTTAATAATTGTCACAGGATTTTCTGCAGCTAAAGCATAAATGTCTCCATTTGACGCTATTTCAAGCTCAGTTCTTCTTGCAACGTCAGCACCATCATTATATGTAATAGTATGTTTTGTACTAAAAGCTGTAATATCTGAATTTGCTACAAGTATTGTTCCACCACCTGATCCCCTGTGGTTTGAAGTTGTAGAAGCCCATAATTTGTTGTTAGGAGCAAGTTCTAAATCCATTGGTTGATACGAATAAGCAGAACCATCAATATTGAATGGAACCTTGTCCCATGACAAAGCATTATCAGTTGATTTCCATATTCCATAATCGTCAACACCAAATAAATGATTTGTATCGTCTCTGTGAGAAGACACGCCTGCTGCTATAATCACTTCAGATATTCCGTCATTATTTCTAATGACAACATCATTTATGTAAAAAATACCAGGACTTACTGTTCTCCCAGCTGAAGCTAAAGTTTCAAGTGATAATGAAACATTTATAGTTTCATTGTTAAGTAATTTACTTTTAAGTCTAGTTCCGTCTGTAGCCGATATCATTACAGATGGAATAGATATGTCTTCTGCATTACTTCCTCCCATTGTAATTGGAGCTGAATTCCAATTCTCTTGGCTTCCATCGTTTCTGTTCATTACAACTACAGCTATTGCACCAGCTTGCTGAGCATTTCTAACTTTATCTACAAAGGGACAATCGCCTCTTTCAATAAGTGCAATTTTTCCATTAATTGCAGATCCATTAGAAAGGGTTTGGCATGCATCGTATTTTGAACCACCGATTCCGTCACTAGCGTCTCCAGAATCATCACCATCATCAGCAAGTACTAAATCAGCTGTGACTGGACTAGAGGTTAAAGAAGGTCCAAAACCTGCACCTATATAGGTGAATGGCCCTAATTCTATATTATTAATCTTGACAAAATTTCCTTCACTTCTGTATACAGTTTCAGTTTCAGATTTTCCTCCAAAGACATTTGTCCAAGTTTCACCAGCATCAGATGATTTCCATAATCCATTACCTAAAGCTTCTGCACCAGTGTAAGATTCTCCAGTTCCGACATAAAAAGTTTTTAAATCATTTGGATCGTAAACAATAGAAGATACAGGAATATTTTCTGGAATACCTTTAATATGTATCCATTCAGATGTATTGCCATCTGAGATATTAGTATTTTTAAAAAGTCCCCCGCCAACTCCACCAGCAAATACTGTTTCGTCAGTTTCATCGTTTGGATCGAACATTAACCCTTTTGTTCTTCCACCAACATTATTAGGTCCTCTGCTCATCCATTTCATATCTTCAGATTCACCAGGAACACTAAAACTCTTAACAGAGGAATTATTAGATTTATTTAATTCGTATTGAGTTTTAAATAATTTATCAATTTCAGTTTTTCCAGTCACCGGGTTCATGGAAAGTTCCCATATTTTTTCTTGGTACTTGTTAGGAGGAAGATTGATTTTTCTTCTTTCTAATTTCGTTAAACTATAAGTTGACTGGATAGAACTATTTTCTAGATTTTCTGCATGAACTGATCTTTTGTAAGAAAATAATATATTATCGTAATTGGTTAATCCAATAACAAAAATGAATATTATTGAAAAAAGAGTTATTTGTTTATTAAATTTCAAAGTCTTTAGTTTTTAATTAAATATGCAAATCGCATGCCATAAAGGAATGTTTTTTAAAAAAAGCAAGTTATTAAATTATTGTTAATTTTTTAGAGGATTTTTAAATAATAATTATACTAATAATTTAAAAACCAAGAGATTACATACTAAAAAGAATGTTTCATTAGGAGTTTGATAATATTAAACAGCAACTTTTCCTTTAATGTGTGGATGTGGATTGTAGTTGCTGATTTCAAAATCTTCAAATTTAAAATCATTTATGTTATCAATTTTATTTAAGATTTTCAATTTAGGTAAATTTCTTGGCTCTCTTGAAAGTTGAAGATTTAGTTGTTCTACATGATTATTGTAAATATGAGCATCTCCAAAAGTATGAACAAAATCTCCAGTTTCGTAACCACAAACATGTGCAATCATTTCAGTGAGTAACGCATATGATGCTATATTGAAAGGAACGCCTAAAAAGATATCGGCGCTTCTTTGGTAAAGTTGACATGATAATTTATTGTTATGAACATAAAATTGAAAAAAAGCATGACATGGGGGTAATGCAGCTTTGCCTTTCTTAACATTTTCTTCAAAACTTTCTTTAGTGTCAGGTAAGACACCTGGATTCCACGCTGTTACTAACATTCTTCTGCTATCTGGATTTTCCTTTAAGGTTTTAATTACTTCCGAAACTTGATCAATTCCATCACTGTTCCAATTTCTCCATTGGTGACCATAAACAGGACCTAAATCTCCATTTTCATCAGCCCATGCATCCCAAATCTTAACACTATTGTTTTTTAAATATTCAATATTGGTTTCTCCTTTTAAAAACCATAATAATTCATGAATTATTGATTTTAAGTGAACTTTTTTAGTTGTGATCATTGGAAATCCCTCTGAAAGGTCAAATCGTAATTGATATCCAAATACACTTTTGGTACCAGTGCCTGTTCTATCAGATTTTTCATTACCGTTTTCAAGTACGTGCTTTACTAAGTCTAAATATTGTTTCATCTAATTATAAAAATTCAAAAATATAAATTAACTAAAATTGAACATAAAAATATTCTTTAACTTATTAAAAAATATTAACCAATTATCATTCCCGCAATAGTTGCAGATAATAATGATGCTAAAGTTCCACCTAGAACTGCAATCATTCCAAATTTTGATAAGTTAGTTCTTTGGCTAGGAGCTAAAGATCCAATTCCGCCAATCTGAATTCCAATCGAAGCAAAATTCGCAAATCCACACAACATGTATGTAGCCATAATAATTGATTTTTCGTATTGTAAATGCACTAAATTTGAAATATCTTTAAGCTCAGCTAATTGCATATAGCCAATAAATTCACTGGCAGCTAATTTGATTCCTAAAAGTTGACCCATTAAAGCCATATCTTGTTTTGCAACTCCAATTATCCACATTATTGGTGAAAATGCATAACCTAGAATAAATTCTATTGAAAGAAATTGGTAGGTTGTATTTTCACTTATCCAATAATTTAATCCAGAAATTGACCCGGCTTTTTCGAAACCAAAATTAATCATGGCTATAAAAGCTATAAACACCAATAGCATTGCCCCAACATTTGCTGCTAATTTTAAACCTTCAGTGGTTCCATTTGCTATCGCGTCTAATAAGTTTGTACCAATTTTGTCCTGGGAAACGGAGACATCCGTATTAACTGAATCTGTTTGAGGAAGTAATATTTTTGCAATTACTATTGCGCCAGGTGCCGCCATTACAGATGCCGTTAGTAAATGTTTAGCGTAAAAAAGTTTTAGAACTTCATCTTCACCACCTAAAAATCCGATATATGCTGCTAAAACTCCTCCAGCTACCGTTGCCATTCCGCCAATCATAACAAGAAGAATTTCAGATTTAGTCATTTTATCTAAATAAGCTTTTATCATCAATGGAGCTTCAGTTTGACCAAGAAAAATATTTCCTGCAACACTTAAGCTTTCAGCACCTGAAATATTTAAAAGTTTACTTAAGCTCAGTGCTAAAATTTTTACAACTTTTTGAATAATTCCTAAGTAAAATAATACCGATGTAAGTGCTGAAAAGAATATTATAGTTGGAAGAACTTGAAATAAAAACACATAACCAAAACTTTCAACATTAACCATATCGCCAAGAAGAAATTTACTTCCTTCCATTGTGAAATCTAAAGTTTTAACAAATATTTTTCCGAAAAATTCAAATATTTTCTGAACAAATTCAACTTTAAGAACAAGTATTGCCAAAATCAACTGTGTAGCCAATCCAATTAGGGTGGTTTTCCAATTTATTGCTTTTCGATTACTACTAAATATATATGCTACAAAAACTAAAAAAACCATTCCAATAATTCCTCTTAAAATACTTTCAAAAGAAAATCCTTGACTTAGAATTATATCATTTTGTATAATTTCCTCGCTAATCGTATTTAATAAATAATTACTCATTTTTTTTGGTTAGTTTATCTCTTAGTTCTGCTGCTAATTCATAATCTTCATTTTTAACAGCTACTTCAATCGCATTTTTAATTTGTTTATTAGACATTTTATTAAAATCAACTTTTGTTGATTTATCACTTTCTTTTTTTAATTTTTCACCTCCGTGTTTTAGTATTATTCCGGCTTTTTCAAGAACACTTTCATAAGTGAATATTGGAGAATTGAATCTAATAGCTAACGCAATGGCATCGGATGTCCTAGAATCAATAATTTCTTCAATTTTGTCTCTGACACAGATTAGACTCGAAAAAAAAACACCATCAATAATTTTATGAATGATTACTTGTTTTATTTTAATTTCAAAACAATCAGAAAAATTTTTAAATAAATCGTGAGTTAAAGGCCTAGTGGGTTTAATTTCTTTTTCTAATGCTACTGCTATTGATTGAGCTTCGAAAGCACCAATAACAACAGGTAATTTTCTTTCACCATCTTTTTCAGATAAAAGTAATGCATATGCGCCATTGGTGTTTTGGCTGTATGATATTCTGTCTATTGTTAAGCGAATTAAACTCATTAAATTAGAAGGTAAATAATTACTTCTAAAATATTAAAAATTTATGAGTTTTGAGCTTTAAATTCTTTTAGTTTTTCATTCAATCTTGGGACTACATCAAAGGCATCTCCAACCACTCCATAATCTGCCGCTTTAAAAAATGGCGCTTCAGGATCGTTATTGATGACTACTTTGATTTTAGAAGAATTAATTCCTGCTAAATGTTGGATTGCACCTGAAATACCTATAGCAATGTATAAATTTGTGGCAACAGGTTTTCCTGTTTGTCCTACGTGTTCACTGTGTGGTCTCCAGCCCATATCAGATACTGGCTTTGAGCAAGCAGTTGCAGCACCCAGTGTATCAGCTAAATCCTCGATTAAATTCCAATTCTCAGGCCCTTTCATTCCTCTTCCTGCTGAAACAACAATATCTGCATCTGCAATAGAAATTTGGCCAGATACTTTTTCAGATGAATTTACCGTTAAACCTGATGCTTGGATTTCAATTTTTAAATCTTCTATTTCTATTTCGACAGAGTTTTCAATCAAACCAAATGAATTATTAGATAACCCAATGACTATTTTTTCTGAATTAATTGATGAATCGCTAAATGCTTTATTTGTAAAAGCAGTTCTTTTAATTGTAAAGGGAGCTAAATCACTTGGAAGTCCAATCACATTATTAACGTAACAAGCATTAATATCAGCTGCTAATAATGGAGCTAAATATCTTGAATCTAAGCTGCTACTTAATACAATATGATTAGAGTTCAAATGATTACACGCCTTTGAAATAACATCTGCAAAAGTGCTAGCATTAAATTTGTTTAAAGATTCATTATTTACTTTAATTATTTTAGTAATACCATAATTACTTAATTCATTAACATCATCTGTGTTAATTGTTAAAGCAACAACACTAGTGTTCAATAGTTTTGCTAATTCACATGAGTATGAAGCTAACTCAAAACCACTTTTTTTAATTTTTCCGTTTGAGGACTCAATATAAGTAAGTACAGACATAATTTATAAAACTTTAGCTTCGTTGTGAAGCAGATTAATTAATTCATCAAGATTATCAGCTGAAACAAGTTTAACAGCTTGCTTAGGTTCTGGTTTATAAAATTTAATAATATTAGTATTTGAAGAAAAATCAAACGCCTCTAAAACCTCCAAAGGCTTTTGTCTAGCTTGCATTATTCCTCTCATATTTGGAATCCTTAAATCACTTTCTTCAACTAACCCTTTTTGACCTCCAATGATAAGAGGGAGGCTACAGCTTAAAGTTTCTTTTCCTCCGTCAATTTCTCTATCAAGTTCAACTTTACCGTTATCAATTTCTAGTTTAGTACAATTAGTAACATAATTTATTTTCAAAAACCCAGCTATAAGCCCTGGAACCATAGCGCCATTATAATCAATTGATTCTCTTCCGGCTATAATCAAGTCGTAAGAATGAGTTTTGACATATTCAGCTATTTGTTTAGCAACAAAAAATCCATCTAGAGGTTCTGCGTCAATTCTTACAGCTTTATCAGCTCCAATTGCTAAAGCTTTTCTAAGTGTAGGCTCAGATGATGAGTTACCAACATTTATTACATCAATTGATGCCCCTTGTTTTTCTTTTAACCACATAGCTCTAGTTAATCCAAATTCATCATTAGGATTGATAACAAATTGTACACCTTGAGTGTCAAATTTAGTATCATCATCTGTAAAATTGATTTTAGAAGTCGTGTCTGGGACATGACTTATGCAAACTAAAATTTTCATAAATAATATTTTAATTTATTTACATCAAATATATATAAAATTCCGAAAAATACTATGCATGCATAGTATTTATTTTTAATAATAAACGCAGCAAAATCTTTAAATATTTAATATTTTTGCGTCAAATTTAAATCCATATGAGAGTTATTCAGTTTAGAGAGGCCGTTTGTGAAGCTATGTCTGAGGAAATGAGGTTAGATGAAACTATTTTTTTAATGGGTGAAGAGGTAGCTGAATATAATGGTGCTTATAAGGCATCAAAAGGAATGTTAGATGAATTTGGCGATAAAAGAGTAATTGATACTCCAATTTCTGAACTTGGTTTTGCTGGAATCGGAGTTGGATCTACTATGACTGGTAATAGACCTATTATTGAGTTTATGACATTTAATTTCGCCCTTGTAGGAATTGATCAAATAATTAATAATGCTGCAAAAATCAGACAAATGTCTGGTGGACAATTTCCTTGTCCTATAGTATTTAGAGGACCAACTGGATCAGCTGGTCAATTAGCTGCAACACACTCTCAAGCATTTGAAAGTTGGTATGCAAATTGTCCCGGGCTAAAGGTAATCGTTCCTTCTAATCCATATGATGCTAAAGGTTTATTGAAATCTGCAATTAGAGATAATGATCCTGTCATTTTTATGGAATCTGAACAAATGTATGGTGATAAAGGAGAGGTTCCTGAAGAAGAGTATTTAATACCCATTGGAAAGGCAGAAGTAAAAATAACTGGAAAAGATGTTACTCTTGTATCATTTGGAAAAATATTTAAACAAGCTCAAATAGCAGTTGATAAATTAAAAGAGGAAGGAATTGAAGTTGAATTAATCGATCTTAGAACTATTAGACCCTTAGATATGGATACTATTCTAGAATCAGTTAAAAAAACTAACAGATTGGTTATTTTGGAAGAATCATGGCCTTATGGAAACATTTCAACTGAAATAACTTATCAAGTCCAAAATCAAATATTCGATTATTTAGATGCGCCTATTGAAAAAATAAATACTGCAGACACACCTGCACCATACTCTCCAGTTCTACTTGCAGAATGGTTGCCAAATAGTGATGATGTTATAAAATCTATTAAGAAGGTAATGTATAAATAAAAATCAATTTTGTAATTCACTCTATTTAACTACTTTTGCGATCAAAATTAAATAATATAAATATATAATATGGAATCTTTAGTAATTTACATGCCTATAATCCTGGCTATAATCGGATTAATTTACATGATTTACAAAAAATCGTGGGTAATGAAACAAGATGCAGGTGATGGTAAAATGAAAGAAATTTCTGATCATATTTACGAAGGTGCATTAGCTTTTTTAAATGCAGAATATCGATTACTAACAATTTTTGTATTTGGAGCAAGTATTGTATTAGCTGCAATTGCTTTTTTTATGGACACAACTTATTTAATAGTTGTGGCATTTATAATAGGTGCTATATTTTCTGCTTTTGCAGGAAATATGGGAATGAAAATTGCAACTAAAACAAATGTTAGAACAACTCAAGCTGCAAAAACTAGTTTACCAAATGCACTTAAAGTCTCCTTTGGAGGTGGAACTGTTATGGGACTTGGAGTAGCTGGTTTAGCTGTATTAGGTTTGACTATGTTCTTCATTTTATTCTATGAATATTTTATGGGTGGTGAATGGACCAATACTGACCAGATGACTGTTGTTTTAGAAGCATTAGCCGGTTTTTCTTTAGGAGCAGAATCTATTGCTCTATTTGCAAGAGTAGGTGGTGGTATTTACACAAAAGCTGCTGACGTTGGAGCTGATTTAGCTGGTAAAGTACAAGCTGATATTCCTGAAGATGACCCAAGAAACCCAGCTACGATTGCAGATAATGTTGGAGATAATGTAGGAGATGTTGCAGGTATGGGAGCGGATTTATTTGGTTCTTATGTAGCTACTGTTTTAGCTGCCATGGTTTTAGGTAATTATGTTATTAAAGATATGGGTGGTGCAATTCAAGATGCCTTTGGTGGAATTGGACCAATATTATTACCCATGTCTATAGCTGGAGCTGGAATTATTATATCTCTTATAGGCACCTTATTAGTTAAAATTTCATCCAATGATGCAAAAGAAGCAGAAGTTCAAAAAGCTTTAAATATAGGAAACTGGGCATCAATATTTATGGTTGCTGTAGCATGTTATGGCTTAGTAACTTGGATGCTACCAGAAACGATGCAAATGGATTTCTTTGGTGAGGGTCTTCAAGATATTTCTTCAATAAGAGTATTTTATGCTTGTTTAGTTGGTTTAGTTGTGGGGGCTGGAATCTCAGCTTTTACAGAATACTACACAGGACTAGGTTCGAAGCCAATTTTAAAAATAGTACAGCAATCAAGTACTGGTGCTGGAACAAATATTATTGCTGGATTAGCAACGGGAATGATTTCTACGTTTTCTTCCGTATTATTATTTGCCGCAGCAATATGGTCATCATATGCTTTGGCTGGATTTTATGGAGTTGCACTTGCAGCATCTGCAATGATGGCAACAACGGCTATGCAATTAGCAATTGATGCTTTTGGACCAATTGCTGACAATGCTGGGGGAATAGCTGAAATGAGTGAGCAAGATCCAATTGTAAGAGAAAGAACAGATATTTTAGATGCTGTTGGTAATACAACTGCAGCAACTGGAAAAGGTTTTGCGATTGCGTCAGCTGCATTAACATCATTAGCTTTATTTGCTGCTTATGTAACCTTCACAGGAATTGATGGTATTAACATTTTTAAAGCACCTGTTTTAGCGATGCTATTTGTTGGTGGTATGATTCCAGTTGTATTTTCTGCTTTAGCAATGAATGCTGTTGGTAAAGCTGCTATGGAAATGGTAAATGAAGTAGTAAGACAGTTTAAAGAAATTCCTGGAATTATGGAAGGTACTGGAAAACCGGAATATGATAAATGTGTTGATATTTCTACAAAAGCCTCTTTAAAGGAAATGATGTTGCCAGGAATATTAACAATTGGCTTTCCGATACTAGTTGTTTTAGTAGGTAAATTAGTTTACCAAGACAACAACATGTTAGTAGCCGAGATGCTAGGTGGTTATATGGCTGGTGTTACTGTAAGTGGAGTTTTATGGGCTATATTTCAAAATAATGCAGGTGGTGCATGGGATAATGCAAAGAAATCTTTTGAAGCTGGTGTTGAAATTAACGGAGTGATGACCTATAAAGGTTCTGATGCTCACAAGGCCGCTGTAACTGGAGATACTGTTGGTGATCCATTTAAAGACACATCTGGTCCTTCAATGAATATTTTAATCAAACTTACCTGTTTAATTGGTCTAGTGATTGCTCCGATTTTAGGAGGTCACTCTTTAGAATCAAATCATGCTTCTGCTGATCACGAAATCCAAACAGAAGTAATTATTGAAGCAGAAAATGATGTTTGGACTATGACTAGAACATTTCAGGAAGATGGAGTAAAAACATCTAAAGTTATTACTGGAACTAAAGAAGAAGTTATGTCTGCAGCTAATAATATAGGGATTGCTGCTATGGGTCAGATAGACAAGAAATAAGTTTATAAATTAAAAAAGTATATTTTAAAGACCTTTTAAACTGTCATCGATTTTATCGATTATTGTTTGAAGGTCTTTTTTGTTTTTAACAAAATCTAAATCGTCCACATCAATTATAAGTAATTTACCTTTGTCATAAGTTTGAATCCAGGCTTCATACCTTTCATTTAATCTACTTAAGTAATCTATGCTAATAGAACTTTCATAATCTCTTCCTCTTTTATGTATTTGTTCTACTAAATTTGGAATTTCACTTCTTAAATAAATTAACAAATCAGGACCTTTAACAAAAGACTCCATTAAATTGAATATTGATTTATAATTTTCAAAATCTCTATTGGTCATAAGACCCATAGCTTTTAGGTTTGGAGCAAAAATAAAAGCATCCTCATAGATTGTTCTATCTTGAATTATGTCTTTACCATTCTTATTAAAATCTAGTATTTGACGAAACCTACTATTTAAGAAGTAAATTTGAAGATTAAAGGACCATCTTTCCATTTGATCATAAAAATCATCCAAGTAAGGGTTTTTTAATACATCCTCATAATGGCCTTCGAATTTATATTTTTTAGCTAATAATTTAGTTAATGTAGTTTTTCCGGCTCCTATATTTCCTGCTATGGCTATGTGCATAATTAAAATTTATATTAAACTAAGACAACTAATTTATAATATATATTTGATATATATTAATTCAATTAAACTTTATGGCTTAATTGTTGTCTATTTAATGTTGTTAAGATTTAAAATAAAAATTATGAAAAAATTAATTCTTCTAATATTGTTCTTAAGTTTTGAGGGTTATTCTCAAGAGTTTTTAGGTAAGGCCTATTACATGTCAAAAAGTACGGTTAACATGGACTGGATGAAAAACATGCCGCCAGAAAGACAAAAAGCCATGAAACTAAGAATGAAAAGTGCTTTGGAGAAAAATTATATTTTAGATTTTGATAGTAAATCTTCATATTTTAAGGAAGAAGTAACTTTAGATGCTGGCAGATCTGGTGGGGGAGGTTTTAATTGGATGCAATTTGTTACAGGACCTGAACAGGGTGATATTTTTAAAAATATCCAAGAAAAGACTTATACTAATAAAAGAGAGTTATTTGGAAAAGTATTTTTAATTAAAGACAGCATAGCTCCTACAAAATGGGTTATGACGGGTGAAACCAAAAAAATTGGAAAATATAATGCTTACAAAGCCACATACACAAAGGAAGTCGAAGAAAGAGTGATGAGTTTTAGTAGAAATAGAGGTCAAAACTCAAATGAGAATGAAGAAAATAATCCCGTTTTACCTAAAACTAAATTAGTGACTATGACAGCATGGTTTACACCTGAAATTCCTGTTTCAACTGGACCAGCTATGTATGGTGGTTTACCTGGTTTAATATTAGAAATTGGTGACGATAACAGGGTAATGATATGTACGAAAGTTGTTTTAAATCCAGAAGAAAAAATAAAACTTAAAGAACCTAATAAAGGAAAAGTTGTTTCAAATTCTGAGTTTGTAACTATTCAACAAGATAAAGCGAAGGAAATGAGGGAGAGATATCAACGTGGAGGAGGCGGACGAAGTTCCAGAGCAATTATTAGAAATTAATAAAGATTTTACCAAAATTTTATGAAAAAATTATTATCAATTATATTGTTACTTTCATTTGTACTTACCTATTCTCAGGTAAGATTTGAAGGTAATATTTCTGATGCTTTTGGAAATAATATAATGGGAGCTAATGTAATAGCTGTAGAAAAAGAATCAAAAATTTTAGATGGCTTTGGAATATCTAATGAAACAGGATACTTTAGAGTTTCTCTAAAAAAGGGAATAGAATATGAAATCAAGGTTTCGTTTATCGGTTTCAAGGAAGTTGTTTTTAATTTGAATCTAACTGAGGGTTTTGAAAAAAATATAATTCTTGAAGAACAAGCGGAAGCTCTTGATGAATTTGAGATTGTTTATGAAATGCCTGTCACAATTAAAGGAGATACAATAGTTTATAATGCAGATTCATTTAATACTGGAACTGAGAAAAAATTAGCTGACGTCTTAAAAAACCTTCCTGGAGTTGAAATTAATGCAGATGGAAGAGTTGAAGTTGAGGGTAAAGAAATAACTAAAATAACTGTTGAAGGAAAAGATTTTTTTGATGGTGATTCAAAACTAGCTACTCAAAATTTACCAGCCAATGCAGTTGGTAAAATTGAGGTTTTAAGAAATTTTACCGAAGCTGGTCAACTTAGGAGTGTAACTAATAATGAAGATAATATTGCTATAAATATTAAGTTAAAAAGTGGAAAAGATAAATTTTGGTTTGGTGAAATATTAGCAGGGATAGGAAATGAAGACAGGGTTCTGGCCGCCCCAAAAGTATTTTATTATGCTAAAGATTTTAGTATGAGTGTTTTGGGTAACACCAATAATATTGGAGAACCTGTTCTTTCAAGAAGAGATTTCTATAAGTTTGGAGGTGGCTTTGGAAATTTAAATTCTCAAAACGGAACTTCAATAAGTATTTCATCTGATGGAGCTGGACTAGGAAGTTTACAAAATAATCAGGCAAAATCTATTGATGCAGAATTAGGTGCTTATAATTTCAGTAAGTCTTTTAATAACGATATCTGGCAAGTTAGTGGATTTGCTATTTTGGCAAAAACTAAAAATATAATTGAAGAAAAAATAACTAGAAATTATACTAGCACTGGAATTATTCAAGATACTGAAGATTTTGTTGTTCAAGATAATAAACAACAACTCTACAAGTTTACAACCGAATTCAATCCTAATGATAAATTACAAACGGAATATAATTTATTGATTAAATCAGCTGAAAATGTAGAAAGTACGGATCTTAAATCAGGGACTTATCTAGATTCTTCAAATGGTCCTACAATACAGCCTATTGAAATCGATGAAATAAACTTATATAGATCTGATAAGCCTAGCTCAATAAATCAAGAATTAAAGGCTTATTATACCTTAAATGAGGATAATATATTTTCTTTCGAGGCTCAACATTTATCGCAAACTGAAGATCCTTTTTACAGGGCTATTAGAGATATTCAACCCTTTAGAGATATAATACCTTTAAACACTAGTCAATCTAAATTTAATATTAACCAAAACAGGATGGTTGAAACGGATAAAATAGAAGCTAAACTAGATTACTATTATATCTTAACACCTAAATCAAATTTAAACTTCACATTTGGTGTAACAGATGTTAAACAAAACTTTAATTCCAATATTTTTCAAATTTTGGATAATAATTCAGAAGTGTCATTCGCAGAAGATGGTTTAAACAATAATGTGGACTTTAATTTTAGTGATGCATACTTATCCTTTAACTATAGATTTATCACTGGGATCTTTACAATGGAACCTGGTTTTACTATAAATTCTTATAAAACTGAAAATATCCAATTAGGAAAGACTGTTTCCAACTCATATTCTGATATTAGACCTGATATGAGAGTGTTTATGAAATTCAAAGACTCCGAATCATTAAGATTTACCTACAGAGCATCTAATCAATTCACCGATATTAATAATTTAGCTGAGGGATATGTTTTTAATAATTATAATTCTTTTTTTCAGGGCAACCCAAGCTTAGAAGCTGCTAAATTTTATAATTATAGCTTAAATTATCAAAGCATAAATATTTTTAATTTTACTAATGTTTTTGCAAGGCTTAATTATTCTAAAAGAAGTAATACAATTCAAAATAATACGCTTATTAGTGGAATTAGTAGTGTAAGATCTGCGGTAAATTCTAATTTACCTAGAGAAAATTACAGTGCTTCTGGTCGAATTGACAAAAGATTTAAGAATTTTAAGGCTGGATTTAATATGAATTTTAATTACAGTGATTTTAATAATATAATAAACGGAAGGCTTACAGAACAAGTTAATTTTACTCAAACTTACAAAGCTAGTTTAGCTACTAATTTTAGAGATAAACCAAATGTTGAGATTGGTTACAGTTATAATAAACGTCTATATGATACTGGTAATTTTAAGAGTTACTTTTATACAGATTCTCCGTTTGTAAAAGTTGATGCGTATTTTGGAAAAGGATTTGTCTTTACTGCTGACTATTCATACAACTATTACAGAGATGAAAACGTTACTTTGAATGAGTATAGGTTTTTAGAAGCAGATTTATCCTATAATAAAGATGGATCGAAATGGGAGTTTGGTGTTGGTGTAACTAATTTATTTAATGATACGTCAATAAATAGAGATAGTTTTAATCAATTATATAGTCAAACTAGATCATATGTTATTCAGCCAAGATATACTGTTTTTAGACTAAAATATGATTTAACCTCATTTGCTGGTGGTTCTGGGAATAAAAAGGGAGATAAGAAAAAGAAATAATATATTTTTGAGCGTATATTTGTTTAAAATTTAATTATTGAATTTTAAATCTGTCTTATTAGTTTTATTTTTTTCTCCATTATTTACGTGGTCTCAATCCTCTGGTCTTGAATCAATTTTATTTTCTGTTGAAAGTGATTCTAAGAAAATATTTGAAAGATATCTGAACCCTTTGATGAAAGGAGCGATTTATAGTACAAATAGTGGATGGTACAATACAGCTAAAGTTCATAAAAAATTAGGTGTTGATTTAACACTAAGAATAAATACTGCTTTTGTTCCTTCCTCTGAAAGGATTTTTTCAATTTCTGATCTTGATTATATTACAACAGATGCTGATAATTTACCTACAATAG
>CAJJCV010000033.1 GCA_905182765.1 Cryomorphaceae bacterium BACL29 MAG-121220-bin8
ATGAGGAGCAAATGGTGATAACAAAATTGTTAAATTTTTTAAAATATGCAGATTATTACACTTTATTGAACTTAATTCATTTACACAGATCATAAAAGCACTTACCGAAGTATTGAATGAAAAATTATTAATATCCTCTTCAACTTTCTTTATTGTTTTATGTAAAATCTTTAAACTTTCTTTTGACGGGTTTTCATTACTAACATAAAATTTTCCTGTTGAATGAAACAAATTCCAGTATTTTTTCAAAAAAGAATATGTTCCTGAAATACCTGCAGTATTCCACGGTTTGGCTTGTTCAATTGGTCCAAGGAACATTTCATATAATCTTAGAGTATCAGCTCCATAATCATTACAAATTTGATCGGGATTTATAACATTATATTTAGATTTTGACATTTTTTCAACTTCTCTATGTACAATAAATTTACCATCAAAAGATTCGAAATTTGCATCGTTAAATTGAGGTTGCCAATTTCTAAAAGCATCTAAATCTAATTCGTTATTTATATTTACAAATTGCACATCAACATGAATAAGTTGAGTTTTAACATCTTTGACTATTCCTTTAGAAAAATAATTATCTGTTCCAACTTCTCTTGAAATAAAAGCGCTATTTCCTAGAATCATTCCCTGATTAATTAATTTCTTAGCATAATCTTTTACAGGCACTAGGTCTAAATCATATAAAAAATATTGCCAAAATCTTGAATATAATAAGTGTCCTGTAGCGTGCTCACTACCACCAATATATACATCAACTTCCTTCCAATAATTTAAAGATTCTTTGGATGCAAATTCTTTATTGTTATTTGAATCCATGTATCTATTAAAATACCATGAACTTCCAGCCCAACCCGGCATAGTATTAAGCTCTAATCTAAAAACAGTTTTATTATCGATTAAAGAATTAGCTACAACTTTGTTATTGAT
Organism: Cryomorphaceae bacterium BACL29 MAG-121220-bin8; assembly: GCA_905182765.1. Lineage (GTDB taxonomy): Bacteria > Bacteroidota > Bacteroidia > Flavobacteriales > Flavobacteriaceae > MAG-121220-bin8. The sequence continues at coordinate 934 of CAJJCV010000033.1, forward strand.
AGTGTCCCACGCCCATTCTTTTGAATTACCTAATGGTGGTTTTCCATCTTCAGTAGGTAAATACTTGTCTACATCTGGAAGAGCTATAGGAAGGTAATTCTCATGAATCATTACAGGAAAGTTATCCTTGTAATAAACGGGGAATGGTTCTCCCCAATACCTTTGTCGACTAAAAACAGCATCTCTAAGTTTATAATTAATTTTGTGAACTCCTTTATTTAATTGTTTTAATTTTTCGGTAGCTAAACTTATACCATCTTTATAATTCAACCCATTCAAAGATTCTGAATTTGTCAAAACAAATCCATCTTTACTTTGAAAAGCCTCTCTAGAAATATCTTTATCAAGAAAAATATTTTTTATAGGTAAGTTGAAAAACTTAGCAAAGTTATAATCTCTTTGATCACCACATGGAACTGCCATAACAGCTCCTGTTCCGTATCCAGCTAAAACATAATCAGAAATCCATATTTCAAGCTTTTCATTATTAAGAGGATGAATAGCATAGGCACCAGTAAAAACTCCACTAATTGATTTAACATCAGACATTCTTTCTCTTTCTGTTTTTTTACTAGATTTTTGTATGTAATTTTTTACAGAATTTAAACTTCTATCTGTTGTTATATGTTTAACAAAAGGATGTTCAGGGGCTAATGTCATAAAAGAAACTCCGTGAATTGTGTCTACTCTAGTTGTGAAAACTTCTATTTGTTTATCAAAGTTTTCTACATCAAAACTTACCATGGCTCCCTCAGATTTACCAATCCAATTTCTTTGCATTTCTTTTAAAGGCTCCGGCCAATTTATATCATTTAGGCCACTTAATAGCCTTTCAGAATATGCAGAAATCCTAATACTCCATTGAGTCATTTTTTTTCTTAATACTTCATGACTTCCTCTTTCAGAAAGTCCATCTATGATTTCATCATTTGCAAGAACAGTTCCTAGTTTAGGGCACCAGTTTACATCAATTTCTGACAAATAAGCCAGTCTATAGTTAAGTAAAATTTGATCTTTTTCATTAGAACTAAACGAGTTCCATTCTTTAGAATCAAATTCTTTAATTTCTTCGCTTTGAGAAGCAAAAATATTGGTATTACCATTTGATTCGAAAATTGATGTTAATTCAATTATATCTCTAGATTTATTAGTGTTTAAATCATACCAAGAATTAAAAAGTTTTATGAACATCAACTGAGTCCATTTATAATAGTTTTTATTTGAAGTTCTAATTTCTCTAGACCAATCGAATGAAAAGCCTAATCTATCTAATTGCTCTCTATACCTTGAGATGTTTTCATTTGTAGTCTCTAAGGGGTGTCTACCGGTCTGAATAGCATATTGTTCTGCAGGGAGACCAAAAGAATCGTATCCTTGAGGATGCAAAACATTAAATCCTTTTAATCGCTTATATCTTGAATAAATATCACTTGCAATATAACCTAATGGATGGCCAACATGAAGTCCAGCACCAGAGGGATAGGGGAACATGTCTAATACATAAAACTTTGGAAGTTTGCTGTTATTTTGAGCTTTGAAAGTATTATTTTCAGCCCAGAATTTTTGCCATTTATTTTCAATTTCCTTAAAGTTATACAACATGCTTAAATTTAAAGTAACAAAAATACATTTATTGTACGAATAGGAAAAGTTTAAACCACATAACCTAATGAATTAAAAAGGTTTAGTATTTTTACTAAAAATATAATACAACCCTAATTGGCTATTTCTAAAAACAGAAGACTTTTAACATCATACTTTTCAGTAGTTTTAAGTATTTCCATTGTTTTATTTATGATGGGTGCTTTTTTTTTAATTGTATTCAACGCCAGTAAAATATCGAATGATTTCAAAGAAAAAATCCCAATAACCATTTATTTAAAAAATGATGCTAAAAAAATAGAGATAGAACAACTGATCAAAAAACTTAATTTAAAGGACTACACCAACTCTTTAAACTATATTTCAAAAGAAAAAGGAGCCGAAATTTTAATAAATGAAATTGGTGAGGATTTTATTGAATTTTATGGAACAAATCCTCTTTTAAACTCCATTGATGTATTTCTTAAATCTGAATTTGTAACAACTTTAGTTTTTGATGAAATCTCAAGCGAACTTAATAACACAGATTTTATAGATGAAATTATTTATGATGCCCCATTAGTATCCTTGATCAATGATAATATCAATAAAATTAAATATTGGATTTTAGGTATTGCTATGTTTTTTCTAATTATTTCAATTGTAGTGATTAATGGCTCAATTCGGCTTTCTATATATTCCAATAGAATGAACATTAAAACTATGCAAATGGTTGGTGCAACAAGAAGATTTATAAGAAAACCTTTTATAAATACTCATATTAAATTAGGGCTAATAGGTTCTTTAATAGCTGTTATTATGTTGAGTTCGTCTCTATACTATATTCAAATCAACTTTGAATATTTTAATTTTGAATCGGATATGACTTTAATAATTTCAATGTTTGGGTCAATTTCAGTTTTTAGTATAATTATTACTTATTTATGTACCTTTTTTGCAACTCAAAAATTTTTAAAAATTAAAATAGAACAACTTTACTAATGAAAAATAAAAATTCAAATAAAAAAACATTTGTTTTTGAAAAGAAAAATTATGTAACAATGACTATTGGATTAGCATTTATCACAATTGGTTTTATTCTAATGTCGGGCGGAGGCAGTGAAGATCCTAATGTGTTTAATCCCGAAATATACAATTTCAGAAGAATAAAATTAGCTCCAACACTTGTTTTGATTGGATTTGGAATTCAAGTTTATGCTATTTTATTAAATCCTAATAAGAAATAAATGGATTATTTTGAATCTATTATTTTAGGTATTGTTCAAGGATTAACTGAGTTTTTACCAATATCTTCTAGTGGCCATTTAGAAATTTCAAAAGCAATTTTAGGAAATGATTTTTCTAATAAAGAAAGTTTGCTTTTTACAATAGTTTTACATTTTGCTACAGCACTGAGTACTATTGTGTTTTTTAGAAAAGATATATCACAAATTATTTTAGGCTTATTTGATAAAAATGATAAAGAATCATTTAAATTCTCAATATCTATAATTATATCAATGATTCCTGCTGTACTAATTGGTCTTTTTTTTGAAGAAACTATTAATTCGTTCTTTAACGGAAATTTAATTCTAGTTGCAGCAATGCTATATGTTACTGCTCTATTATTATACCTGTCAGATGTAATAAAACTTGATAGTAAAGAGATTAGCTATAAAAATAGTTTTATAATTGGTATAGCTCAAGCAATTGCAATTCTTCCAGGAATTTCAAGAAGTGGAGCAACTATTGCTACTGCGGTAGTTATGGGAATTGATAGAGAAAAAGCTGCAAGATTTTCATTTATAATGGTTATCCCTTTAATTTTTGGAAGTATGGCTAAGTCAATTATAGACAATGGAATTACATTTGAAAACTTTGATTTATTTTCAGTTGCTCTAGGCTTTGTATCTGCATTTATTACAGGGCTTATAGCATGTAAGTGGATGATATCTCTTGTCAAAAAAAGTAAATTATATTATTTTTCGATTTACTGTTGTATTGTTGGATCTATAATTATTTACTATTCATTAAAAAATGGAATTTAATAAGGAATCATTTTTAGAAGGCAGAATACTTTTAATTAATAAACCTTTAAACTGGACTTCATTTCAAGTGGTTAATAAAATAAGATGGCTAATTAAAACCACATTTAATATTAAAAAAATTAAAGTGGGTCATGCTGGCACTTTAGATCCTTTAGCTGAAGGCTTGCTAATACTATGCACTGGAAAGATGACTAAAAAAATTGACCAGTTTCAAAAATTAAATAAAACATACACAGGTAAATTTTTTTTAGGAGCCACTACTCCTTCTTATGATTTAGAAACTGAAGTAAATTCAAAAAAATCTATTGATCATATAACTGAAGAATTAATTTTAAAAACTACTGAAGAATTTAAAGGTAAAACTATTCAAATTCCACCAATATATTCAGCAATAAAGCACAAAGGAAAAAAATTATATGAATTTGCTAGAAAAGGTGAAACAGTAAAAATTAAAGAAAGAGAAATTTTTATTTCAGAATTCTTGATAACAAAAAAACAACTTCCTGAATTAGATTTTATTGTTAATTGTAGTAAAGGAACCTACATAAGATCATTAGCTAATGATTTTGGAAGGAAATTAGAATGTGGAGCCTATTTGTCAAAATTAACAAGAACAGCTATAGGAGATCATTTATTAAAGGATTCTATTTCAATTGAAGATTTTGAAAAGACCCTAAGTTAGAAAGTTTAAAAATTGTTCTCTTGAAATTTCCTCAGCCCCTAAAGATTTCAAATGTGCGCTTGGAACTTGGCAATCTATCAACTTATATCCATTTTTAGTTAATTCTTTAATTAAATGAATAAATCCAATTTTACTAGCATTATTTTCTTTACTAAACATACTTTCCCCACAAAAAACATCACCTAAATCAATTCCATAAAGCCCGCCAACTAGTTCAAAATCTTTCCAGACTTCAACTGAAAATGCATGACCTTCTTTGTGTAAAAGATTATATGCTTTTTTTAATCCATCAGTAATCCATGTTCCATTTTGACCAAATCTTTTAACTGATGCACAACATTCCACAACCTGGTCAAATGACTGGTTAAATGTTACATTAAAACTACCATCTTTTAAGATTTTTTTAGTTGATTTAGAAATTTTCAAATTTGCTGGAAATAAAACCATTCTAGGATCTGGACTCCACCAAACTAAATGGTCATCACTTTCAAACCATGGAAAGATCCCTTGCTTATAAGCTTGTAATATTCTTTTTGGATCTAAATCTCCACCAATAGCAACAATTCCATCATTATTTGCTGATAACGCTGACGGAAATATATGTTCGCTATTTAATTGATGCATTTATTTATTAAAAAGGCAGATCGTCTGGCTCATTATCGCTTATATTGTCAGCTGGTTCAAAAGCATCAGCTGGTGGAACTGGAGGAATACTTGATTCTGAATCATCTGTCATAACCTTTTCAATTCTCCAGCCTTGAATTGAGTTAAAATACTTCACTTCTCCTTGTGGACTTTCCCATTCTCTTCCTCTTAAATTGATGTCTACTTTAACTGATTCGCTAACTTTATAGGAATTTAAAATGTCACACTTATCCTGAATAAATTCAATTAAAAGGTCTTGTGGGTATTGTTCTTCTGTTGTTATAACTAATTCTCTTTTTCTAAAACCGTTGCTTCCGTATTCTTTTGTTTCGTTAATTAGTTTGATTTTTCCTGTAATATCCATTTTATTAAATAATTTTTTATAAAATTAAAGAATTTTTAGAACCTATTTTAAGTAAATAAAAGATTTATAATCAATAATATTAACAACTTGATCAAAATAAAAAAAATAAGATCTTTTTATAAGAACGAATTAATAGATTTAGCCAGATCTTGGAACTCTTTGTCAGACACTTTAACTTTCTTCTTAAAGTTAACATCATCCATTGAATTTAATGGAATTAAATGGACATGAGCATGAGGCACTTCTAGTCCAATAACAGAGAGACCTATTCTATTACAAGAAACTGCTTTCTTTAATGCTTTAGCAATTTTCTTAGAAAAATTCATTAAATCTAAATAATCTTTATCATCTAAATCAAAAATAAGATCTACCTCTTTTTTAGGAATACATAGTGTATGACCAAATGCATTTGGATTTATATCTAAAAAAGCAAAGCAATTAGATGTTTCTGCTACTTTATAACAAGGTATTTGTCCGTTTATAATTTGAGTAAAAATAGAATTCAAGATTTATCTGTTAATAGAAATGATTTCAAACCTAAGAGTTCCATTTGGAACTATTACTTCGGCAACTTCACCTACTTTTTTACCTAAAAGGCCTTTACCAATTGGCGAACTAACCGAGATTTTTCCTGATTTTAAATCAGCTTCACTTTCTGCAACTAATGTGTAATTTACTTGCATTTGATTATTTAAATTCTTGATTTTAACCTTGGAAAGAACCAAAACTTTACTAAGATCAAGTTGAGATTCATCGATTACCCTAGCATTAGAGAAAACTTCCTCTAACTTCGATATCTTCATTTCTAACATGCCTTGAGCCTCTTTTGCAGCATCATATTCAGCATTCTCACTCAAATCTCCTTTATCTCTAGCTTCGCCTATTGCATTTGAAGCCTTTGGTCTTTCAATATCTTTTAAATGACTTAATTCATCTTTAAGTTTTTTTAAACCTTCTATTGTATAATAAGAAACATCACTCATAATCATTATTTTAAAACAAAAAATCCCTATTTATTTGGGATATAAAGCTAATATACGAAATTATTAAATCTATAATATTTTGATTAATTTCATTAAATAATGATACGTATGAAAAGTATACTGATTTTGTCTTTTATTTTGATCGCTTCATGTTCAAAAAATGAGATAAATAGAAATCCATATCTACAAAATATAAGTTTTGAAAAAACAATAAACCTTAATTTGCCACAATATGATAATTTAAATTATAATGGTGGAGCCATTTATTTAAGTTCGGGCGGAATAAAAGGGTTAATCTTATTTAATTTTAGCAATCAGATATTTGCTTGGGAAGCTAGTTGTCCTAACCAGTATCCTTCGTCATGTACAACTATGGAAATAGACGGAGTACAAACAGTTTGTAATTGTGATGATTATAAATACAGTTTAGCAACTGGACAATTACTTTCAAACTCTGAAAATGATTCCTATCCAATGAAAATGTATTTTTCTGAAAAAAATGGTAATTCAGTCCGAATATCGAACTGAATTACCAAATTAAATTAGCAAGTAATATTAAAATTTATAGTTTAGACCAAAAGAGATGTTTCTTCCCATTTCATGGATACCCATCTTTTTGAATCTTGACAAATGATCAAAGTATTCCGTATCTAATAAATTATTAATAGACCAGACAAAACCTAAATTATTGTTAGTTAGATTAAATTCATGACTTCCAGTAAAATTCATCAGTAAATATGAATCTGTTGCAGTTTCAAATTGTCCAATATTATTTTGTTTTCCTTTAGAAATGATACTAATCTTATAATTATTATTATTAAAATCTAAATTAAACGCATGTTTGAAAGTAAAAGGTGATATAAATGGCAAATAGCCACCCTCAGATTTTTCACCTGAAACATACTCTAATGATGTTTTGTAAGAAAGCCAATCTAATGAAGTAGATTTATAAAAATAAAGTTCACCACCCATTAAAGATGCATCAGTTTGAGAATAATTATAAACTGGCATAGAATTAATTGTTTGTCCTGTAGGTTCTAAATAGATATAGTCTTGAATAGAGTTATAAAAAATATCTAAACCAAAACTAGAGTCTGAACCAAAAGAAGAAATAGAAATATCCGTTTGAAAGTTTTTTTCCTCAATTAAATTACTGTCTCCAATTTCATATTGAGCAGTTCCGTGATGAACTCCATCTGAAAATAACTCTGAAAGATTAGGTGCTCTATAACCATTTGAAAAATTAAGTCTAAAAATTTTATTTTCAGAAAAATTTCTTTTAAATCCTAAAGATGATGTGAAACTATTATAATTCTTATCAAAACTTGAAGTTGTTATTTTTCTATTATCAGTTCTAAGACCAATTAAAACATCCCATTTTGATGTATGTATATGAGACATAGCATATACTCCAAAGTCTTTTTTATCAGCATTTGGTATTAATTCTTCCTCTCCATAATTAGTGTTAGTTTGAGATAAAACGTTAGCTCCAAAGATTAATTCTAATTTTTCAGTTTTTGGAAAAATATATTTAAGATCAAAAGTTGTTGTCTCTAAATCCATATTTAACGCAGGACCCTCTCCATGTTCGTCGTGGTCATCATCATGATCGTCGTCATCATGATCGTCGTCATCATGATCATCATCATCGTCGTCGTCTCCGTGATCGTCGTCATGATCGTCATGCCCTTCCTCTTCGTGTTCACCAAATTCCTTTCTCTTATTAGAACTAAACCCTAAAGTAAATTCAATCTCAGATTTGTTATTAAAAAGAAGTCTGTTTTTCCAAGAAATCATAGTATTTGTAAGATCTTGATAACTTTTTTCTTCTTCATGCTCATCGTGATCGTCATCATCATGATCATCATCGTCATGATCGTCGTCATCGTCGTCGTCATGATCATCATCGTCATCATGATCGTCATGATCGTCATGATCTTCCTCACCGTGAGGAATTCCAATTTCAGAATCATTAATATTAACTCTTAAATCAGAAATAAAATTGTCTGATGTGTAACCTAATCCAAATTTTAAATCACTATTCTTAAAATAAGTATTTTCAATCTCAGAGTCAGGTGTGTTAAAATCATTATTATCTACAAGACTGGCTTGAACCAAATAAGATAATTTATTTAAACCTCCTTTAATTCCTAAGTTAGTTGTAAGACCTTGGTAATTTGAATTATAAATAGTTCCTAGTTCTATTTCGGTTCCCTCTCCAGTATAATATGAATCTGGATTTACGTAAACTACTCCACCAATGGCATCACTTCCATATAAAACAGACATTGGTCCTTTAATTATTTCAACTGAGCCAACTCCAAAACCTGAAATTTCCATTCCATGTTCGGCTCCCCATTGCTGGTTTTCAACTCTCATGAATTGATTAAAGACAGTAATACGATTAGAAGATAGACCTCTTATTACAGGTTTTGATATACCTGGACCTGTTGAAATTATAGAAATTCCTGGAATTTCTTGAATAGCATCAGAGAAGTTTAGTCTTTTAATGTAGTTTAAATTATTTAAGTTTAATTTTTTGACATTAAGTACATTATTTTTTATAGACTCCTTAAATGGTGTAGATACCACTACCTCATCAAGTTCTACAGAAATTATAGAATCATTTTCTTGAGTAATTTGAGCGATAATTTGATTTGTGCTAATTAATAGCAATGCCATTAAGGCAAATTTTGTAATATTTTTCATTTATTTTTTTATTTATTTTGATTGATTTGATAGATAAAATTTAGCAATCAAATGGGGGGCCCCTAGAATCAAAATAAATAATATGATTTGAAAAATATATTTCGCTATGAACTACATTGAGTTCATTGAAATTTTGAAAATCAGTATTTAAAATATCAAACTCACTAGAATTATAATCAAAGCTTATTCTAATAAAATCACATGTAGTACAATCAAGTTCAGCTTTGTGAATATGAATTTCTTGATCATCACATGCAATATGTTCTTCAAAAATAAAGTGATTAGCCCCGATAATTGAAGGCAGACTTAAAATTCCAATAAGAATAAAACTTATTATACTCTTCACTTGGCAAAACTAATAAAATTTAGAATTTAAAAGTCAATCCTATTAAAAAATTTCTTTCAGCCTGTGGATAATATCCAGCTCCATCTAAAGTTTTAACCTGTCCAGGTGAAGACCATGTGTCGTCATAAGTGTAGTAATATCCATTTGAAACATATTCTTTATCAAAAATATTGTTAACCAATCCAGAAATTATAATTTGATCAAAAATCTGATTTGAATTTATATTGAAGCTAAAGTTTATGTTATTGACAAAATAACTATCTAGAATTGAATTAACCGCGTCCGTATTACCCATAAATTGCTTTCCAACATACTTTGATAGAAAACTAATCATTAGCCTATCATTTGGAGAATATACAATTGAATTTGATGTAATAATTTCAGGCGAAAAGGATATATTAGTTTTACCAAAATCAAATATTTTTCCATCAAATTTTGATAAAACTTGTTCATTTTTATTGGAACTTAATGTAAGATTTGTATTTATTAAAAAATCTTCTGAAAGTTTAACACTTGCTTCTGTCTCAATACCCATTCTATAACTTGATCCACTGTTGGTTCTAATTGGAGTTCCTACATCGTCGAGTTCTCCAGTAAGAACTAATTGTTCATTGTAAAGCATATAGTACGCATTTAAATTTAGTCTTAAACCATTCTTTCTAAAACGCCAACCTAATTCGAAATCATTTAATTGCTCTGGCTTAATATTTATATTACTTTCATAATCACTACGGCTGGGCTCTCTGTTTGCTCTTGAATAAGAACCGTAAAACATTGAGGCTGGACTATGTGTTAACGATAAACCAAATTTTGGGTTGAAAAAACTGTAAGATTGATCAATCAACATGTTAACCAAATCTGATGTTATTCCTGAGGTTTTATAATTTAGATTTCTAAGCTGAAGATCTCCATAAAATTCTAATTTATTGCTTAATAAATAAGAAGCTTTTGCAAAAACACTAAAGTCTGTTTTTTTACCATTCCCATTATAATATCTATCTCTTAAAGAACTGTTTTTACTGAAATTTCTAGCCCAAATAACCTCGCCATAGTGATCGCCACTGTAGGTGCTATAAGAGCTGTTAAACATTAAGTTAAGCTTGCTTGTTTTATAATTTGCTGATGCATTCAAAATATAGAAATTATTATCTAACCATCGTCGTCTTATCAAATCTGTTGTTCCTGTTTTATTTCCTTGTTGATCGATGTCTGAAACTAATATTCCACCATATGTATCTATAGAATCGTCTTCTCTAAATTGTTCAAAATACCCTCTACCATATGTGTAATTAAGCCCTAAATTAGTTGACCATTTTTGATTCAACTTTTGATTCCAATGAAACTGATAATGATCTTGTTTATAATTATCTATCTCATTTTCGTAAGTATATGGGTTCTGTCTTCTGTTTTCTAAAAGTTGTTCTTTGCTAACTCCAGACCAAGACTGATAAGTTTTTTCGTGACCTCCAAATGTCAATGCTTTAATTAAAGTGTTTCCTTTACTGTAAGCGCCCTGAAGAAAGTATGATTTTAAATCTGAATAAGCTCTGTCAACATATCCATCAGAATCAATTTTAGACAGCCTTCCAGAGAACTCAAACGAATCGTTTAATTTACCTGTACTAAATTTAACTGTATGTTTTAAAGTATTATAACTACCTACTGAGTTCGAAATTTCAGCATATGGATTATTAGAAATTGCGTCGGTAAGTATATTAATACTAGCTCCAAAAGCACCAGATCCGTTAGTAGACGTCCCTACTCCTCTTTGAACTTGAAGACTTTCAACTGAGGAAGTGAAATCTGGAAGATTTACCCAATATGTTCCATGTGATTCTGGGTCGTTAAAGGGAATACCATTAATAGTAATGTTAGTAGATTGAGCACTTACTCCTCTAATTCTGATACCAGTGTAACCAATACCTGCTCCAGCATCTGAAGTAGTTACTACAGATGGCAAAAAATTCAATAAAATAGATAAATCTTGCCCTAAGTTTTTTGAAGATAAATCAGATTTTGAAACATTAGAATGTGAGATTGGACTTGAGTATTTGACTCTAACAGACTCTACGATAACTTCATCTAAATTCTGTTTAGTGCCTTGAACAGAATCAGTTATTTTTTCTTGAGAAAACAAACTAAAAGTTATTGTAAGTGATAAAAAGTATATTATATTTTTCATATTTAAATTGATGATAAAACAAGGATACACTTAGTGTAGATACAATTTCCCTCTCCAGAATTACTTGGCAGGTTCATTGGGTATAATCTCAGCCGTAGCACCCCATTTAATTAAGATTCAAATATAGAACAAAAAACGAAGAAGATTTATTATTTATTTAATAATTCATCAATTTCTTTTGTTGCAGTTTTTATTCTATCATTTACACCACCTGAAACTAAAATATAAGGTTTATTATATTTTATTAAGGCCTGTTTAAAAGCATTAAACATTTCTTTTCTATTGTTGGGGCGATCTCTTAAATCGTCTTTTACCCACGGAATATCTATATCAGTCAAGATATATAAGTCGTATGTGTTTTCAATTGCATACTTCTCTAAAAGAGGATCGCAAAATCCATTATAATAAGTTTCAGAATAAACTTTGGTTTCTAACAAATCCGTATCACAAATTAACAAGTCGGTAGCTTTTTTAGAATATTTATTTTCCAGTTTAATTTGCCCATATGCAATTGGAAGTAGATCGTTTAATTCACAAACTTTATTTTCTTTATCCCACTTTTCTTGTAAATAATCTCTTGCAAACTCTTCAATCCACAACACATTATAATGTGAAGCGAGTGCTCTAGATAGTGTGGTTTTTCCTGATGACTCAGGTCCAAAAACAACTACTTTTAAGCAGTCTGAAGTGATTTGTTTAAGATTTTTTTCCATGAATAATATCCTGCAATAGCAATAAACGTAAAAATTAAATATTGTAAACTAGTAAAAGTAAGGCCTTTGTAAAAATATAAGGGGATTGAAATTATATCTGCAATAATCCAAAAAATCCAATTTTCAATTTTTCTTTTAGCCATTAACCACATTCCAACAAAAAATATAGCTGTAGTTATATTGTCTACGTAAGAGGTTATCGTACCCCACTTATCAAAATAGACATATATTAAATAGACAAATATTAAAGAAGAAAGAAAAATTATAATACCAATTTTTTTTTCATTATTAGTTACTCTTGAAATAGGAGTAATAGTGTTATTTTCTTTTCTAGTCCAAATAAACCACCCGTAAATACTCATAAGAAAGTAATAGGCGTTTATCATCATGTCACCCAATAAAACCCATTTGTAAAGAAGATATATAAAAATAGCTGTAGATATCATTCCAGTTGGAAAAACCAGGATATTATTGTTTTTTGAATACCAAACACTTAATAATCCGAAAACTACAGCAATAATCTCTAAAACAATATCTTTAGTTTGATACTGAGAATATTGTTCAAATAATAAATCAAAAATTTCAGACATAAAATATTTTAGTCAATTAGTTTAGCAACACAACAAATGTATTGTGAAAAATTATAAATTTCAATATTATAATTTTCTGTAATTTGATTAATAGAAATTGATACACTGGCCTTATTAAATTCCTTGTTTACAGATTTAATTATTATATTTTTTTTAAAATCAATTCCTTTATGACCAAAGGCCTTGAATACAGCTTCTTTAATTGTCCAAACTTTAGTCACGTTTTCAACAGAATTTAATTTAATTAAATTCCAGTCTGATTCAGAAATAAATTTTTTAGAGATATTTAAAATCTTAGATCTAAATTTTTCAATATCAATACCCACTTTAGTATCTGATATAATTACACCACAATAATCAAAAGAATGGCTAATTGAAATAAATTTATTATTTGAAAGATGAGGTTTACCATTATTATCATAGAATAATGTATCGCTATTTATCTTCAATAACTTTAAAAGGTTTTGAACTCCTAAAAATTGTTTTCTTTGATTTGAAGACTTTATTAAATTTAATCTTGAATTAGGATAAGTAGAAGGATTTAAAAGATTTTTTAGTTCAGTTTCAGTCTCAGATAATTTCCAAAGCAATTGATTGCTTGATATAAAATTATAATGATTAGAAATTGGCATAGTTCAAGGTATTAAACTATATTTTATCTAACAACAAATGCTGGTTTGTTTTATGCTTCGAAAGGGACTATCGAAACAAAAGATTTATTATCTTTCTTTTTTTTGAATTGTACTATTCCGTCAATTCTTGCATGTAGAGTATGGTCTTTACTTACATAAACATTATCACCTGGTTTGTGAGCTGTTCCTCTTTGACGAACAATAATATTACCTGCAATAGCAGCTTGACCTCCAAAGATTTTTACACCAAGTCGTTTAGATTCTGATTCTCTACCGTTTTTAGAACTACCTACACCTTTTTTATGAGCCATTTTGAATAATTTTTATTACTTCTTAGTTACCGTTTTTTTTGTTGCTGGTTTTTTTGCAACTACCGTTTTTTTAGCAACTGGTTTTTTTGCAGCTACCGCCTTTTTAGCAACTGGTTTTTTAGCGGCTACTTTTTTTACTGGAGCATCAGTTTTAGAAGCTTCTGTCTTAGTTTTAGCTTTTACAGCTTTTTCTAATATATTTTCAACAAGAATTTGAGTTAAAGCTTGTCTGTGGCCATTTTTGACCGTATAACCCTTCCTTCTTTTCTTTTTGAAGACGATAACTTTATCATCCTTAAGATGTTTGACGATTGAAGCTTCAACGCTAGCACCTTTGACAACAGGATCGCCTAGAATAATTTTACCTGAATTATCCAACATTAAAATATTATCAAAACTAATTTTTGATCCTTCTTTACCTTCAAGTCTATTTACATAAACTTTTTGATCTTTTTCAACTTTAAACTGTTGACCGGCTATTTCTACAACTGCGTACATAATAATATTTTTGTTAAAAAACGTGTGCAAATATACATGGATAGATTATATATAACAACTATTAATGGCAAAATATAAATTGTCAAAAAAACTACACTTTAATGATTGATATATTTTAGTCGTTTATTGAATTATATCAGCTTCTGTTATTTAGATTTTTTATTTGCTAAATAAACACCTGCTAATATAATTATGGTTGCAAATAATTGATTTAAAGTAAACACTTCTCCATCAAGAAAACCCCAAAACAAAGCAACAATTGGCAATGTATAGGTTACAGAAGAGGCAAATACTGGGGAAGCAATCTGAACAAATTTATTAAATAAAATTTTCGCAAATACTGTTCCGACAATTGATAATATTAGTATACTAAATAGTGCAACCTTGACATCTTTATCATTCAAATCTATTTCCTTGAAATCAGACATCAGAAATATTATAATTGCTAAAGGAAAAATAAAAATAAAGTTTCCAACAGTGATGGCAACAGCTGAAACATCTTGCAAATGAACTTTTAATAGATTTACTTGAACGGCGTATAAAACAGAAGCAAATATTATAAAAAAGACATATAGCAAGTTTTGATCAGGATTAATAATCGAACCTTGATACATTAACAATACCGAACCAATTAAGCCTATGATAACGCCTGATATCTGTTTCGAATCAATTTTAAAGCGATAGAACCCTACTCCAATAAGCAAAGTGGCAAGAGGGGTTAAGGAATTTAAAATAGCAGCCAAAGCGCTGTCTATTTCAGTTTGTGCATATGCAAATAAGAATGGAGGGATAAAGGAAACTAATCCTGTAATAAAAATCCACTTCCATTTGTTTTTAGGAATCGATTTTAGAGTAGAGTAACCAATTAAAAGTAATAAGATTGTTGATATTATGGTTCTCAAACTTCCAACTTGAAGCGGACTCAATCCAATTAATGCCTTTTTTATTAAAATATAAGAACTTCCCCAAACAAGAGATAGAATCAGTAAATAGATCCATTTTAAGTTTTTAGTATCCATTTATAAGATTTATTTCCAATTAAAAGTTTGAATCATTTTTCTAATATCATTATTTATTAAATGAATTGAAGGAATTAGCGAATCATAGTTAGGTTTGGAATCAAAATATAGTGACCCTTTTAAGTAGACTGAAGTTGAATCCGTAATATAAAATTGCGTATTTGAAGGCGTATTTCCAACAAAGGAAAAATACTTTGCAAAAACTCTATTTTCAACATCATTATACTCACTAACATTAACTGCAAAAGCATTAATGGAATTTTCTTGAATTTTTTTGGTGAAATCAGAGTCAATTAAACTAAAATTATCTTTGATGTTTATTGAACTTAAATAAAGTACAGAATTCAAAGAACTGTTTTTAATTTTCATATTACAATTTTCAAAATCTATTTGATTTTCAGAGTTTATAAAAAATGAATATCCACAATTGCTTTTGTAAAAAACATAATTAGGCACACTAACTTCATTATACAAAAAAGCTTTGGGCTTTGGAATTGATGTGTGGTTTGAACAACTCATTAGAAAAATAAAAAAAAACAATATAGATTTTATCATTCCTTTATAATTACCATAACATTCTTTATTCTTTTTCTATTAACTTCAACCACTTTAAATTCAATTCCTTTAAGCTTTAGTTTGAAATTTTTTTTTGGAAAAAATCCGATTTGTTCAAGTAAAAAACCGCCTAAAGTTTCTGAATCTCCTTTAATATTTTCAAAGATTTTATTGTCCTTGATTTTTAAAATCCTATATAAATCGGTAAGATTCACTTTACCTTCAAAGACAAAAGTATTATTGTCAATTTTATTATATATAATATCATCTTGATTAAATTCATCGTTTATTTCACCTACTATTTCTTCAACAACATCGTTTAAAGTAATAATACCAGAATTCCCTCCATATTCATCAACAACTATAGCCATGTGATTTTTTAGTTTTTGAAATTCTTTCAACAAATCATCAAGTTTTTTATTTTCCGGAATAAAATAAGGTTCTCTAATCAAAGTGGTCCAATCAAAGCTCTGTTTATTTAAATGAGGGAACAAATCTTTTAAATATATAACTCCCGCAACATTATCAATAGTTTCGTCAAATACTGGAATTCTAGAATACCGGTTTTCTCTTACTTGTTTTATAAGTTCAATGTAAGACATTGTTTTAGACACAGAAAAAACATCAATCCTAGGCTTCATTACCTGTTTAACCTCGGTGCTTCCAAAAGAAATAATGCCTTTCAAAATCTTCTTTTCCTCACTAGATGTTTCATTCTCATCTGTTAAATCAAATGCATCTGAAAGCTTATCAACAGATAAATTAGGTTTTTTAAATACTAGTTTATCTTGAATAAACTTGGTCATTTTACTCATAGGAATAGTAATAAAAAAAAATAAATACTTGTCTAAAAACTGAACTGGAAAAGCCATTTTTTTTGAAAATGAAATTGGTTTTCTATTAGCATAAACTTTGGGCAGAATTTCTCCAAATAATAGTATTAAAGCAGTAATAAATCCAACTTCTAAAACAAAGTTTAACCAGCTGGGTAAAAAATAAAAATCAAATAATTGACCAAAAGAAGCTAATAATAATACAATAGATATATTTATAAAATTGTTAGAGACAAGTAATGTTGCCAGTAATCTTCTAGGTTTACTTCTTAAAAGAGCAATTAGTTTTATATTTTTAATATTAGAACTTGATATTTTTTTTAAATCTGTTTTAGAAAGAGAAAAAAAAGCAACTTCAGATCCCGAAATAAGAGCAGAACATATCAGCAGAACTATAATTAATACTATTTTGATTAAATCAGGATATATATCTATTAACAAAAAGGAATTGACCAAATTATATAAGATTATTTAAAAGGGTAAGTCATCAGCATCATTTTCTGTGACTGGTGTATTTGATTGAGGAGCAATTGGCTCATTAGAGGCTAAAGGAGATTCGTTTACATCAGATTTATTTGACAGAAAATTAAATTCATTAACATGAATCTCGGTAGAATATCTCTGAACACCATCTTCAGATTGCCACTTTCGTGTTTTGATCTTTCCTTCAACATATATTTTGTCACCTTTACTTAAATACTTTTCGCAAACTTCAGCTGCTTTATTTCTAACCACAACATTATGCCATTCAGTATTTGAAACTTTTTCTCCAGTAGTTTTGTTAGTATAGTTTTCGTTTGTTGCTATTGGAAATCTTCCTATACAACCTCCTCCTTCAAAATGATGCATTTTAACTTCATCACCTAAATTTCCAATTAACATTACTTTATTTAAAGATCCGCTCATATTATTTTTATTATATCCAAATATAATAAATTACATCAAGAATTTATTCAATGTCTCAATAAATGAACTCAGAGGTTTTGGAAAAGGCAAATTTGAAAGCTCTTTAATGTAAATAGAACTGTCATCTAGTTTATCAACATAATTAAGCCAAAAATTTATTTTTAAATTTTGATGTGATAACTTATGATTAACAGTTTCTATAAGCTTTATGTCATTTGTTTTAGAAAACGGATGTTTATTTAGTTTTAAAAAATCATTCAGTGAAGATCTGTTTAAATCTGTGTCAGATTCAAATAAAGGAAATTGATATAGATTTTGCCAAATATCTTTATTGGTTCTTTCTTCAACCATTATCCTTTTGTTTTTATCAATTATTATAAAATAATTTAAAAATCTAGATTTAGATTTAGCGCTTTTCTTTTTAACAGGGAAATCAAAAACAACTTTGTTTTTAAATGAAAAACAAACTTTATTATAAATACAGTTCTGACAATTAGGAGTTTTAGGTTTACAAACTAAAGCTCCAAACTCCATTATAGCCTGATTAAAATCACTTGGGTTATTTACACAAATAAGCTTGTTTAGTATAATCTTGAATTCTTTTAAAGAGCCTGAGGTATTTATAACTGTGCTAATTCCAAACAATCTTGATATAAATCGATAAACATTACCATCAAGAACTGGGCGCACCTCATCGTTTGAAAAAGAACTTATTGCACTTGCAGAATAATCTCCGATTCCGGGAAGTTTAATAAGTTCGTCATAAGTTTTAGGAAATTGAGATTTATAATCTTCAACAACTAGTTTTGAGGTTTTATGTAAATTTCTTGCTCTACTGTAATATCCAAGACCTTCCCAATTTTTCAAAACGTCTTGTTCTTTAGAATCCGAAAGAGACCCTACATTAGGATATCGATCAATAAATTTATTATAATAGGGCAACCCTTGTTTAACTTGAGTCTGTTGAAGTATAATTTCTGAAAGCCAAATCTTATACGGGTCTTTAGTATTTCTCCACGGCAAAGACCTCTTATTAACTGAATACCAGTTAATTAATTTTTTAGAAAAGTTTAAGTATATTTTATTTGACAAAATGAAATTTAATAAAATTTGAGATATTATTAGAGCATTTTAAAGGATGAATAATAAATATAAATTTATATATTTGGCACCTTAAAAAGTAAACATAAATAAAATAAAGAATATGACCAAAGCTGAGATTGTTTCAAAAGTTTCCAACAACCTAGGATTAGATAAAAACGAAGTTTTAGCTACTGTTGAAAATTTAATGGATGAAATAAAAAACTCATTAAATGGAGGAGAAAATGTTTATTTACGAGGGTTTGGGAGCTTTATTGTCAAAAAAAGAGCTGAAAAAACTGGAAGAAATATTTCAAAAAATACAACCATAAGAATTCCTGAACATCACATTCCTGCATTTAAGCCGGCTAAAGTTTTTGTTGAAGGTGTTAAAAAAAATAATTAAAAATACAGATTATGCCAAGCGGTAAAAAAAGAAAAAGACATAAAGTAGCTACACACAAGCGAAAGAAAAGAAGTCGTGCTAATAGGCACAAAAAAAAGTAAGTTAGATACTTAACTGATATTACGATCTTTGAAATGAAATAAGTTGAGTGACTATCAGCACTAAGCTTTTTCCTTGTAATTAAAAATCCTGTGAATAAAGTATAACCCGTTCGCTATATAGCGGACATAAAATCAATATTGTGAGTAAAGAAATAATAATACGTTCAAATTCCACAGCTGTTGATTTTGCATTACTTAAAGACGGTAAATTAATTGAACTTCATAAACAAAATGATAGTAACAAATTTAATGTTGGAGATATTTTTTTAGCAAAAACTAAAAAAACAATTTCGGGTCTAAACGCTGCATTTGTAAATGTAGGTTATGAAAAAGATGCATTCTTGCATTATCATGATTTAGGACCAAGAATATTATCATTAATTAAGTTCATTAAAGGTGTAAGCGCAGGTAAAATAAAAAAATTTTCACTTGAAAGATTTCCTTTCGAATCAGAAATTGATAAAGAAGGAAGTATTTCGGACGTTATAAGTCCAAATCAAACTGTTTTAGTTCAAATAATAAAAGAACCAATCTCAACTAAGGGCCCAAGAATAAGTTCAGAGTTATCTTTTGCTGGTCGTTTTTTAGTATTAGTTCCTTTCTCAAATAGAATTTCTATTTCTCAAAAAATTGAAAGTAGAGAAGAAAAAAGCAGATTAAAAAGACTTGTACAAAGCATTAAACCTAAAGGGTTTGGGGTAATAGTAAGAACTGTAGCTATAGATCAAAAAGTTGCAGAACTGGATAACGATTTAAAAAACTTATTTAATCGTTGGACAGATCTTTGTAAAAAAATCCAAGGAGCTGAAGTGCCTTTAAAGGCGCAAAGCGAACTTAACCGATCCTCTTCAATTCTAAGAGATTATTTTAATGATACTTTTACTGGAATATATGTTAATCAAAAATCCATGTATTCTGAGATTAAAGATTATTTGGAGCAAATTGCTCCAAAAAAACAGTCAATTGTAAAACTTCATAAATCTCATAATCCAATTTTTGAAGAATATGGAATTGAACGCCAAATAAAAACAGCATTCGGAAGAACCGTTACAATGAGTAAAGGTGCTTACCTTATAATAGAACATACTGAGGCGTTACATGTTATTGATGTTAACAGTGGAAATCGATTGACAAAATCAAAAAACCAAGAAGAATCTGCCCTTGAAGTTAATTTAGTTGCAGCTACAGAGATAGCAAGACAATTAAGACTAAGAGATATGGGCGGAATTATTGTAATTGATTTCATAGATTTAATGACTCCAGAAAACAGAAAAACTCTTTTTGACCATTTCAAAAATGAAATGGAATCTGACAGAGCTAAGCATAAAATTTTACCTCCAAGTAAAATCGGCTTAATTCAAATGACCAGACAAAGAGTTAGATCAGAAATGGAAATTAAGACTATTGAAGCTAATCCAAATCAAAACGGAACAGTTGAAGCCCCAATAGTTTTAATAGATAAAATTTATGATAAAATTGAAAAAGTTTTTTCAACCAAAAAATACGATAACATAAAGGTTTTTTTACATGTTCATCCATTTGTTGCAGCTTACTTAAAAAGCGAATACCCTTCAATAAGAATGAAGTGGTATTTAAAACACAAAAGATGGGTGACTATTGTCCCTAGAGATGCCTACACCTATTTACATTTTAGATTCTTTAGTAAGGAAGGTAAAATCATAAATGCTTAAAAAAAGCGGCTAATTAGCCGCTTTTTTTTTGACTAAAAATGAGTTAATTTAAGAGAATGAAAAGCGGAAACTTTACAGTTGATGAAATAGAATTTAAATTAAAGCAATATTGCTCCTATCAAGACAGATGTCATAATGAAGTTGAAAAAAAATTAAAATCATTTGATGTGATTTCTGAGGTTAAAGAGCAAATAATTTTCAATTTAATTAATGAAAATTACTTAAATGAAACTAGATTTTGTAAAAGTTTTGTGAGAGGAAAGTTTAAAATTAAAAACTGGGGCAAAAGAAAAATTACAATAGAACTAAAAAGTAGAAAAATTTCAAGCTATAATATAAATGAAGGATTAAAAGAAATTAACGAAATTGATTATCTAAATAAATTAGAAAACTTATTTAATAAAAAATTAGCATCTTTAGATCACTTGAGCTTAATTAATAAAAAGAAAAAAATTCTTTCATTCTTATTATACAGAGGATGGGAAACAAATTTAATTTATGAAAAAATCAATCAAATTAAATAATCTGACTTTAGTCTTATTAGTAATTACTTCATTACTACAAAGTTGTAAAAAATCAGTAGACTACATTGCTTATAATGGGAATATTTATACTGTAAATAACGATTTCAATGTAGCAAGTGCATTTGCTGTAAAAGATGGGAAATTCATCGATGTTGGAAACGATGAAATTTTTTCAAAATATAATACAAAGCAGAAAATAGATCTTAACGGATCTACTGTTTTACCAGGCTTAATTGATGCTCACTGTCACTTCTATGGACTTGGATTAAATCAAAGTGTAATTGATTTAACTGGAACCAGTTCATTTAATGAAATTTTAGAAAAAATTGCATTTGAAAATAATAAAGATGTAATTAGAGGACGAGGCTGGGATCAGAACGATTGGGAAATTAAAGAATTTCCAAATAAATTAAAATTGGATTTAGCTTATCCCAATACACCTGTAATATTAGAGAGAATCGATGGCCACGCTTATTTAGTCAACCAAAAAGCCTTAGATATTGCCGGAATTGATATTAATACAACATCAACTAACGGAACAGTACTTTCAAAAAAAGGTAAGCTAACTGGAGTTCTTATCGATGGTCCTATGTCAATAATAGACGATGCTTTTGGAGAAATTTCATTAGACAATAAGATAAAAGCTTTAATTAGTGCTCAAAAAATATGTTTTCAAAATGGTTTAACAACAGTTGATGATGCTGGGCTTTCTAAAGAGGTCATACTGCTTATAGATAGTCTACAAAAAAAGGATCTTTTAAAAATGAGAGTATATGCCATGATAAGTAATTCCGAAGATGATGTTGATTATTTCTTAGAAAATGGACCTATTAAAACAAATTCTTTAAATGTTAGATCAGTAAAAGTATATGGTGATGGCGCTCTTGGCTCTAGAGGAGCAACGCTTAAAGAACCGTATTCTGATGACAAACATAATTATGGAAAACTTGTAACCAGTTATAAGGACATAAAAGATTTAGCAGATAAGTTAGCAAAAGCTAACTTTCAAATGAACACTCACGCTATTGGGGATTCAACTATTAATATTTTAATTGATACTTATTCAAAAGTACTTGAAAACAAAACAGACCCAAGGTGGAGAATTGAACACTCACAGATAATAGATCTAAATGATATAGACGGTTATAACAATAAAATATTACCTTCAGTCCAACCTACTCATGCTACAAGTGACATGTACTGGGCAAAAGATAGAGTTGGGTCTAAACGTATAAAAGGCGCTTATGCATACAAAGCACTACTTGAAAAATCAAAAGTCATAGGACTTGGAACAGATTTTCCTGTTGAAAAAGTTAATCCATTCCATACGTTCTATGCTTCTATTTCAAGAAAAGATTTAAATGATTATCCTGAAAAAGGATTTGAGTTTGAAAATGCCCTTTCAAGAGAAGAAACTCTAAAAGGAATGACTATTTGGGCAGCTTATTTAAATTTTGAGGAAAAAGAAAAGGGAAGCATTGAAAAGGGAAAGTTTGCTGATTTTATAATTATTGACAGAGATATAATGAAGGTCGAAACAAATAAAACTCCAAATACTAAAGTTTTAAAAACTTATCTGTCTGGTAAACTAGTCTATTCCAATACTGTAGCCAATTAAGAAGCTTCTTCCTGGCATTGGTACTAGATTTGTTTCCGAGTAAATCTCATCTAAAATATTATTGACATAAATAAAAACTCCTTTTTTATACCTAATTTTTGAATCCAAAACAGAGTAATTAGACTGATCTGATCTTTCAGCATATTTATATATAATTGAATGATTAATATTCTTTATATAGTTAAGATTAAATTTTGATATAAAGTGGTGTTTTAATGAATTTAGAGAGTATTTTGAAAAATTGATGTCACTTACATAATTATCATCTTTAATATTGGTGTAACCAATACTAATCGAATTATCATTTGATAAACTATAAGAACTTTTAAAACGGTATGACATATCCACTTCAAATCCACTAGTGCTTAACGAACCTATGTTTACGGCTTTCCATAAGTCGTCTTCATTCTGTTTCACATAATCAATTATGTTTTTTGCATTTCTATTAAATAATGCAGTAGAGAATTTAAAATTAGAAGTATTGTATTTTAAACCAAATTCCGTAGAGGTAGCTGATTCAGGATTTAAATTTTCATTACCAACAGTTGTTCTGTCACTGTAATATAAATCTGTATATGTAGGGATTCTATAAGTCTTTCCAATATTACTGTACAGTTTAAAATTTGAATTAACGTTATAACCTAGATCAATTCCAGGGAAGGAATGAAAAGACATGTCAGAAAAATAACTAAGTGCAATTCCTGGTGAAACCACCAGTTTTTGGTCAAGTAATTTAAATGTATGATCAGCAAAAAGATTAACCGTAGTTCTATTGTGCTCTCCTAAATTATTACTTGAAATATTTACTGTAGATAAATCCAATCCAAATCCGGTAACTCCAGAACTAGAGAAATAAGAACCACTTAGTTCAGCAGAAACTTTATTGGTTTTATGCAGGTTTCTATAAACAGAAGGATTGTCTCTTATGTATATGTACTCGTCTTGACCGCGCCTCCAATATAATCTAGGAGTAATTGATAGCTTTTCAGAATTTATAGTTGTAGTAACTCCTAATAGACTTGCTTGAGTTTCTTCATATTGTTCTGTAGCACTAGGACTAGCATAAAACCCATTAGCTCCAAACTTATTTTCAGTAAAAGAAGCTATTACATCAATGGGGGAGTTATTGGAATTAAATGAAGTTTTTATAAAGTAATTATTTTTTTTAAAATCTGTGTTATGTCTGTATCCATCTGATCTATTGCCTGAATAGCTAATTAAAGATTTTATCTTTTCTCCAATAATTTTAGTTGACAATGAAATGTTTTTTTGCTCAAACGATCCATAAGAAAGTTCGTTTAGATTTATATTAGCTGTGCGCTTCTCCTTGTTACCTACAAGTTCTTTAGTAACTATGTTAATTGCTCCATTAAAAGCATTTTGACCAAAAATTCTAGCAGCTGGACCTTTTATTATTTCTATTCTTTCAATTAAATAAAGAGGAAGAATCATATTCAACGTATGATGCCCTGTCTGAGCATCGTCCATCTTCATGCCATCAACTAAAAGCAAAGTTTGATCAAATCCACCACCTCTTATGTAAAGATCACCTTGAACTCCTCCTACACCTCTTCTTCTAACATCTATTCCTGTAATTTCTTGAAGAAGGTCAGAAACATTTGTTACTGGACTATTTTTAATATCTTCTGAACTAATAATTTTAACTGTTCTGAAATTTTTGGAAAAGGGTAAATCAATCTTTGTAGATAACACTACAACTTCATCAAGATTTGTGGTTTGATCTTGAGAAATAGATAAATTGCTTAATAGTAATATTAAAAGTGGGAAAACTTTTTTCATATAAAAGCATTAAGAAAAATAAAAACTAGTCAGTTAATATAATAACTTTATTTTCTTTCATCTCAACTACACCTGAGGTAATTGTTAGATGTATTTCTTTAGGACTTACAACCGAAAATAAATCTGATAATTTATCTGAGTTTTCAATTTCTCCTAATATTTTTATTGTTCCAGAAATTAAAGTTGAAACTATTGGAGCATGATTGTCCAACATTTGAAAAGATCCATCAGTTCCAGGAACTAAAACGGAATCCACATTAGCGTTAAGCAGAGTGTTTTCAGGACTTACTATTTCTAATTGCATATTATAGTTTTAAGCTTCAGCTAACATTTTTTCTCCAGCTTCAATAGCTTCTTCAATAGTTCCTTTAAGGTTGAAGGCAGACTCCGGAATATGATCTAATTCACCATCCATAATCATATTGAAACCTTTAATAGTGTCTTTAATATCTACTAAAACTCCAGGAATACCAGTAAACTGTTCAGCAACATGAAAAGGTTGAGATAAAAATCTCTGTACTTTTCTTGCTCTATATACAGAAAGCTTATCTTCTTCAGATAATTCTTCCATACCTAGAATTGCAATAATATCTTGAAGTTCTTTATATTTTTGTAATAATTCTTTAACTCTTTGAGCGCAATTATAATGATCATCTCCAATAATATCTGGAGCTAAAATTCTTGATGTTGAATCCAAAGGATCAACAGCAGGATAAATACCAAGCTCAGCAATTTTTCTAGAAAGTACTGTAGTTGCATCTAAGTGAGCAAAAGTAGTTGCAGGAGCAGGATCCGTTAAATCATCCGCAGGAACGTATACAGCCTGAACAGATGTAATAGAACCGCTTTTAGTTGATGTAATTCTTTCTTGCATCGCACCCATTTCTGTAGCCAGTGTAGGTTGGTAACCAACAGCTGATGGCATTCTTCCAAGAAGAGCTGACACTTCAGAACCAGCTTGGGTAAATCTAAATATATTATCTACGAAAAATAAAACGTCTTTTCCTTGACCATCTCCAGCACCATCTCTAAAATATTCAGCCATAGTAAGACCAGATAAAGCAACTCTAGCACGTGCTCCAGGTGGTTCGTTCATTTGACCAAAAACAAATGTTGCTTTTGATTCTTTTAACGCATTTTTATCGACTTTACTTAAATCCCATCCTCCTTCTTCCATGGATTTATCAAATTCTTCACCATATTTTATAATACCCGAC
This sequence comes from Cryomorphaceae bacterium BACL29 MAG-121220-bin8, assembly GCA_905182765.1. GTDB lineage: Bacteria > Bacteroidota > Bacteroidia > Flavobacteriales > Flavobacteriaceae > MAG-121220-bin8. The sequence goes on from CAJJCV010000033.1 coordinate 26,968, forward strand.
TCAAGCATTTCTCTTAAAAGATCATTTCCTTCTCTTGTTCTCTCACCAACACCAGCAAAAACAGAAAGTCCACCGTGACCTTTTGCGATATTATTAATTAGTTCTTGTATTAAAACAGTTTTACCAACTCCAGCTCCACCAAATAATCCAATTTTACCACCTTTAGCGTAGGGCTCAATTAAATCAATAACTTTAATTCCTGTAAATAATACTTCTGTAGATGTTGATAACTGATCGAAATCAGGAGCTTCTCTGTGAATAGAAAGTCCGTCTTTACCAGTTTTAGGTAAATCTCCTAAACCATCAATAGAATCTCCAATTACATTAAATAATCTACCGTAAACATCATCTCCAATAGGCATTTGAATTGGGTTTCCAGTAGCAAGTACTTCAACCCCCCTTGCTAATCCATCAGTTGAATCCATTGAAATAGTTCTAACAACATCTTCACCAACGTGAGATTGAACTTCAAGAACTAGAATAGACCCGTCTTGTTTTTTAATTTCAAGAGAATCATAGATTTTAGGAAGATTATTTGAAGAGGTATCAAAAGTTACATCCACAACAGGTCCCATAATTTGAGAAACTTTACCTATAGAGTTTGACATTATTTAATATTTAAATTTTAATGAGGCAAATATAAAATTTTATGAGTTAAATTCTATAATTTTTTATATAAAAAAAGGCGACCTAAGTCGCCTTTTTATTAACATTATATTATCTCTTATGGATTTATAGTAAATCCTACATAGAATTGACTTCCAATTGAACCAGAACCAGGCATAGCGAAATATTCATCTCCACCTAAATTAGTTCCCCCAATTTTAACTCTAGAGTTTAAACTTGGTAATTGAAAAAGCATTGAAGCATCAAACGTTGTATTAGCAGGAATCATTGCATCTATAAAACCTGATTGCTGCCACATGAAATTATCATGGTACTTAGCAGTAACATTAACTGAGAAGTTCTCAGCTAATTTAGCTGAACCAAGAGTTAACACTACTCTATTTTCAGGTGTGTTAAAACCAGCTTCATAATCAGTGTTTGTATTAGCAAATTCCATTTTATTATAAGAATACGTTCCGCTAAAATCAAAAGTATTTAAGATGTTTGTTTCAAATCCTGCACTAACTCCGTATGTATTAACAATTTCATCAGTATTAGCATCGTAACTAAACACTTTGTAATCTCCTTGAGATAGAGCATAAAGTCCCATCATAGTTGAAGCACTACCGTAAAGTGGAGTGATAACATTCACAGCTGAAATAAAATTATCCCACGTAGAATAGTAAGCATTAATATCTAAAGCTGTTTTCTTTCCATTAATTCTATATCCTAAATCAAATGATTTAACTTCTTGAGGACCAACATTTCCTAAGTCACCTGCAGCAACTGGAGCACCAGCTTGAACTGAAGCTAGAGTGTAAGAATTCATTTTAACTTGATTTCCACTAACATTAAATGAATTACCTGAAGCACCTCTTAATCTCATGTTAAATCTGTCAACATTATCAGGAGATGATCCCATTAATATAGCTTGACCTATATCAAGACCAATGTACTGGTCTTGAGCAGCTGGATTTTGGAATCCTGTTTGGTAAGAAAATCTAATATTTTGATTTTCTGAAAGACTAACAAGCGCACCAATTCTTGGTGTTACAGTTCCTTCAAAAAACTCACTTTTATCATATCTCATCGATCCAGTTAATCTAACCACTCCGTCAAAAAGAGATTTTTGAGCTTGAGCATAAAGTCCCATATCAGTAAATTCGATAGGAGCATCATAATCAGTAAATAACGTTCCGTTAGATCTTAAAATGTAATCTCTGTAAGAAGCACCAACTATAACATCAACTCCATCAATTAAGTCTTGTAAATTGTAATCAACCTCAAAACTATTTGACTGTGATGTGTCTAGTATACCAGCACCACCAGCAAATACGTCTATACCGTTATTTACAGCTCTTTCGTAAGCAGTATTCCAAGCTGCAGATCCAGGAACTAGCATGTTTGCATCAGCAGCTTTTCTAGCAGCAGCATGAACACCTAAATCACCACCTTTTCCAATAATATCATTAAGAGTGTAACCGAACTGCGCGTAATAGATCATAGTATTTAATCCAACAATTGGATTAGGATCTACAACACCAGGAAGTGCATTAAAATAAGAACCTATATAGTTTCCAAAATATGCAGGAAGTCCACCTGGCTGAGCAATAGTCATTACAGCACCTAAAGCAGATATATCATGAGTATTTCCTGAATTTTCAGCAGTATGATAGAATCTTAAACCTAAATTTCTGTTTTTGTATTCAATCTTATGTTGTTGAAGACCAAAGTTTTTCATCTGGTTTCTATTACTTGCATGTAACATAGTGTTACCTGAACCTATTTTAGAATTCAAAATAATTTCTGAATCTTCAGTTGGCTTATAATGAAAAGCGATATCAGTTTTAAAACTTGAAGCTTTGTTATCAATTAAATCAACTTCGTTGTAACCACTTGCATTAATCTGATAATTCCCAAAGAAATTTGGTGATAAATTAGCAAATATATAGTTCACTTGAGCAGCAGCAGCAGGAGATAATAAACCAGCTCCAACAAGCTGTGGAATAACAGCTCCTCTAAAAGCTTCAGTCATGTTAAATCTCTGACCAATATCACCGTAAACATTTACACCATCATAGTCAGGAAAGTCTCTTGGGTTTTGAGCCTCAACAGTACCGTCAATATAACGACCATTTAAATGGTTAATATCTCTGTAATCAACTGCATGCCAGTCTTCACCTTCTTGGTAACTAACAGTAATTTTAGCAGCGAATTTGTCACTGAATTTATTTGCAGCTCTAAAAGCAAAATCATAATAAGTGTTTTCACCAGCAGCTTCCTGAGAAGTTAAACCGTGCTTATATGTAGCACTAACTCCTTGAAAATCAAACGGGCTTTTACTGTTCATAAATAAAATACCTTTTGTAGCATTAGCACCATATAAGGCTGAAGAAGCTCCAGGCATTAATTCTACACTTTGAATATCTAATTCGTGAATACCAAGTAAGTTACCAGCTGAAAAACCTAAACCAGGCGCTTCATTATTCATTCCATCAACTAACTGAACAAAACCATTGTTATAGACAGTTGAAAAACCTCTAGTATTTACTTGTTGAAGAAATAACCCTCCAGAGTTAATTTGAACACCTTTAAGTCCTTCTAAACTACTGTAAAAATCAGCACCAGTAGATTGAGCGATATCTTTATAATCAAATTTTTCAATTGTTACAGGAGAATCGAATAATCTCTCAGCTATTCTTGAAGCTGAAACAACGATCTCATCAAGTAAATTTTGAGATTCCGTTAATTGAACATTGAAATTTAAGTTTGATGCTGTAACATTTAATGTAACAGAGTCAAAACCAACACTGGAAACAGTGATTGAAAATGGGGGCATTTGATCCACAGAAAGTGAAAAATTACCATCAAAATCAGCAACTGTACCTGTTGTGCTACCTGCAACAACATTGGCACCAGGGATTGGATTATTATTTTCATCACTAACAGAACCAGTTACGGTTGTTTGAGCAAAAATAATTGTACTAAAAAGTACAGCAAACATTGACAAAATTCTTTTCATAATAAAGTTTGTTTTAATTTTTTTTGGTTGTTTTGTATTCATATAATCTTGTAAATATAAATAAAATTGTAAAACTATAAGATTTTATAGCCATTACTTGAGGAATTAATAAATTTTATAGGTAAAAAATCACAAAATATAAAAGATAAGTCCAAGTTTAAATTCTTTTAAATCTTTAAAATCAGGGTTGATTTGTCCAAATTCCTTATTAAACACTGGATTTAATCCTAAATAAACTCCCAAATTCCAGGTATTATTTCCGGCATTTAAGGTAAGTCCTGATTGTGTTTTTCTAAATGGAAGATTATCAAGAGTATAATTACTGTTTAAGGATTCGTATTTATACCTGCTTCTAAGCAAATAACTAGTTTTAACTCCAAAATAAACTCTCCAAAACTTATAGCTTGTTGGAGTAGATGTTCGCCATCTAAATTCTAAAGGAAATTCTATTTTTGTTGTATTCCACTTGTTTTTTGTAAAATCTTCACCGTTTACAATTTCTGCGCTAACTGAATTATTTAATTCACTAAGTTTTAAATTACTATTTGAAGAATCTAAAGACAATCCAAAACCAACACCAAGCCCAAAGTTTCTTTGCTTGTTTAAAGGTAAATCTCTAATAAATCCAAAATTTAAAGTGCTTGAAAATTTGTTTTGATTAAAGTTTTCAGGAGCACTTGTTAAAGCACTGTAATACAATCCTAGATAGAATTGATCTTCTAAATACTTATTATCAACTTCATTAATCTGTGAATAACTTTTAACGAAATTCATTATAAGTAAAAATGAAATAAAATATCTCATAAGATCAAATTTAACTTAATATAAATAAAAAAAGCACCCAGAAAGGATGCTTTTATTAAGTTTTATAAAAATAGAAAATTAATTGTTTTGAGTATAGTTTCCTATTCTGGTAGTATAATTAATTTTTAAAGCATTAACCTTTCTTAATTCTTGTTTAATATCAGAAATTAAACCCATATTAGTTTCTCCATCTACTTTTAAAGCAGTTGTTAAAACATTCTGTAGTTCTTCACGTTTTGTAGCTCTTTCAGCAAGAATATAAGCTCCTACATCAGAAACAACAGAAAACTTATCGTTCAACTGTATTTTTGCTTGATTTCCGTATTTAGTTTTGTATCTAGCACTCGGTTTACCAGCATAGATGTAAATAACACGATCCTTTTTATCAAGTTTTTGAACTTGATCAGCAGCTGGAAGTTTATTGTCAACCATTAATGTGTTATCTCTCATTACAGTAGCTACCATAAAGAAAAATAAAAGCATAAATACAATATCAGGAAGTGATGCGGTAGAAATTGCAGGTAACTCTCCTCCTTTTTTCTTTTTAAACTTTGACATAATTATTTACTTTTTATTAGGTTCAGCCTCAGATAATTTTTGAGGGAACATTTTTTTAATTTCATCTAGTTTAGGCTTAAGGCTTATTTTGACCTTCGAATTAGTTCTAGGATCAGAATACATCTTGTTAGCTTCTACAAAAGACATTCTATCGTTTGGAAATTTCTTAGTGAATTCTCTATCTCTTAACACATTATAGGCAGCTACAAGTTCATTTTGAACTGAAATATAAACCTTATAATCAGTCTCTCTATCATTTTTAAGTGAGATAATAGCTTTTTCCGGATTATCTGAAGATGATCTGTCTTTCTCACCTTCACAGTAAGAACATTCTTCTTCACCAAGACCTCCACCATTATCTAAAAACTTAACAGCTGCTCTTCTAACTTCAGAAAGGTCCATTAATTTTTCCTCAACCAAAATCATGTTGTTCTTATTAACCACAACTGTAAATATGTTTCTTTCTTTAATTACAGGGGGATCAACAATTTCATCCATTGGAGGAAGTTTTCTATTAATACCTGAATCAGTTTCAATTGTAGTTGTTACTAAAAAAAAGATTAGTAGCAAGAAAGCAATATCAGCCATCGATCCAGCATTAACTTCGGGTGATTTTCTTGCCATTTTATTTTTTTATTAGTTTTCTAACAGAACCAAATCCCATAGAACAAACTGCAATAACAGTTAAAAAGTAAAACATACGAATACCTGTCTCTACCCATCTTGCTCCAGAAGCTGAAAGCATTACTCCATCTTGCATTGGTGTTTCTTCACCAGATGAAAAAAGATAAGCTACAGCTAAGACAACCAAAAATGCTCCAATTGCTTTTAGTGAACCTATCATTTTTTGTTTGTCTGACGCTAAATTTTTCAAAGAAAAACCTAGTGAAAGAAGTACGGCAATTGCTAGAATTAATTGAGCTAAATATATTATGTATGAAACACCTCCAAAATCTCCTTGTAAAGCATTCATTTCAATAGTATCAT
>CAJJCV010000034.1 GCA_905182765.1 Cryomorphaceae bacterium BACL29 MAG-121220-bin8
TATAATGGAAACTTTACTGAAACTCCACCAGATCCAGCAGATAAAGAGAAAATAAGTGCTGAGAGTATTATAATAGGAATTCCAAAAAGCGATAATGTTAAAAAAGATGGTTATACTGGAAAAGTAAGTTTCTTTGATCATTCTAAAGGATTTGGTTTTATTGTTGACCCAGAAACTCAAGAACAGTTTTTTGTACACATTTCTGAGTGTATTGATGAAATAAAAGAAGGGAATAAAGTTTCTTTTGATACAGTAAAAGGAACTAAAGGTTTAAATGCTGTTAAGGTTAAAGTTATAGGTTAATTGAACTATAATTTATATTATGTTAAATCGATTTTATTAATTCAAAAAAATATATTACTATGAAAAAGTTTTTAAAGTATACTCTTATTACAATAGCAGTTTTATTAGCTGCAGGATATTTATATATAACACTTACTCCTCCAATAAGCCCATTAGAAACATCAGTATTTAAAGAAAATGACAAAGAAGTAACTATAACTTATAGTAAGCCTTTTAAAAAGGATCGTTTGATTTTTGGAAATGAATCTGACGGAGCTTTAGTTCCATATAATCAGTACTGGAGAACTGGAGCAAACAGACACACAATTATTAATACTAATTCTGACTTGAATTTCAGTGATAATATATTATTAGCTGGCGAATATTCTCTTTATACTATCCCAGGAGAAAGCACTTGGAAGGTAGTCATTAACTCTGATAATGGGTTTTTTGGTATTGTTCAACCCGATGCCTCAGATGATTTATTTTCTTTTGACGCTAAATCTTCTATTTTAAATGATTCTGTAGAACAACTGTCAATTGACTTTGTTACTGATTCTATAGGATCTTCTATTAGATTAAGATGGGATCTAACTGAAGTAATTATGCCTTTTAAATAAAATGAAATTCTTTTCATTTAAAAATTTTTTAAAAGCCCTACTCTTTCTGTTTTCTATTTTAATAATAGTTTTATTAGTTAGTGGTGTTTCCTATTTGGTAATTGATAATGTCCAAAAGAAAAACAATTTGATGGATATTGAAGAATATTCACCAATTGCCTCACTTATAGTTGAAGAAAATAACAGGAAGCGATCTAAATTCCCTTTTGTTGATGTTCATAGCCATCAATGGGATATGTCTTACTCTAATTTAAAAAAATTAGTTTCCGAAATGGACAGTTTAAATATGGGTTACATGATTAATTTAAGCGGTTCGGGGTTAGCTACTTTTGCTGGGAATCAGACATTAATGGATTTAAATCTTGAAAAATCTTTAACTAATGTAAAAGAGAGTTTTCCAGATAGATTTGGTGTATTTGTTAATATTGATTTTGATAAAATTGATGATAATGACTTTGCCGAAAACTCCGTTCAAATTATAATAAATGCCGTTTCTAAAGGAGCTATTGGCTTAAAGGTTTATAAAAATTTAGGATTATCACTAAAAGATTCAAAAGGAAATAGAGTAAAAGTTGATGATATAAGACTATCCCCAATATGGAAAATTTGTGGAGAGTTAAATATTCCTGTACTTATTCACTCTGGAGAGCCCTCCCCTTTCTTTGATCCAATAGATAAGTATAACGAAAGATGGTTACATGCAAGACAAAAACCAGGAAGTTTTAGACCTTCAGATAAATATCCATCATTTAAAACAGTTATGGATGAGCAGTTTACAATGTTCAAAAACCATCCTAATACTATTTTTATTAATGCTCATATGGGATGGATGGCAAATGATTTAGATAAATTAGAAGATCATTTAGATAAATTACCAAATGTTTACACTGAGATTGGTGCTGTTATTGGAGAACTTGGAAGACAACCTAGAAGAGCAAGAAAGTTTTTTATAGACTATCAAGACAGGATTATGTTTGGAAAAGACACGTATAAAAAATCTGAATTTGATGTTTACTTCAGAGTATTAGAGACTTCAGATGAATATTTTGATTATTACAGGAAAAGACATGGATTATGGAAAATGTATGGTTTAAATCTTCCTGATGAAGTTTTGAAAAAATTATATTATAAAAATGCTCTAAAATTATTTCCTTCAATAGATAAGAAATTGTTCGAGTAATTATTAATTCTTCATTTATTATCAATTTATTTACTAATATTTTAACAAATCTGATATTTTATGCTTTGTAATTAATAATTTTGTAATTATCTATGCATAATAAAACATGATACAATGATAGTAGGTGTACCAAAAGAAATAAAAAACAATGAATTTAGGGTAGGAATGACTCCATCTGGAGCTAATTCGTTTATTAACAACGGTCATACTGTTTTAATTCAGAAAGATGCTGGTTTAGGAAGTGGATATAAAGACTCAGATTATACATGTATTGGAGCTGTAATTTGTGATACAATTGAAGAGGTTTATTCAAAGTCTGAAATGATTGTTAAAGTAAAAGAACCCTTAAAATCAGAATATCCTTTAATTAAGGAAAATCAGATCGTTTATACTTATTTTCACTTTGCTTCATCAAAAGAATTAACAAATGCAATGATAGAGTCTAATAGCATATGTATTGCTTACGAAACAGTTCAAAACAAAGATTTATCATTACCTCTACTTACTCCAATGTCAGAAGTAGCTGGAAGAATGGCAGCTCAACAGGGTGCTAAATTTTTAGAAAAACCTCAAAATGGTTTTGGTATTTTACTTGGTGGTGTTCCTGGCGTTAAGCCGGCAAACGTAATTGTTTTAGGTGGTGGTGTTGTTGGATCTGAAGCTGCTAAAATGGCTGCAGGTTTAGGAGCTAATGTTACCATTTTTGATATAAACTTAGATAGACTAAGATACTTAGATGATGTTATGCCTAAAAACGTATCAACTCAATTTTCTAGTCATTACAACATAGTGCAAGCAATAAAGTCAGCGCATTTAATTATTGGTGCTGTTCTAATCCCTGGTGCAAAGGCTCCTAATTTAATAACAAAAGATATGTTAAAGGATTTACTCCCTGGAACAGTGTTAGTTGATGTTGCAGTTGATCAAGGTGGATGCTTTGAAACTACTCACCCTACTACACATCAAGATCCAACTTATATAATAGATAATGTATTGCATTACAGTGTAGCTAATATGCCCGGAGCAGTTCCAGCAACATCTACAGAAGCTTTAACTAACGCAACTGTAAGGCAAGGTTTAGATTTAGCAAATAATGGATGGAAAGAAGCTTGTAAAAAAGATAATTCTCTTAAATTAGGCCTTAATATAATAAACGGTAAGGTTGTATATAAAGCAATAGCAGACGCATTCAATCTTAAATATTCAAATCTTAACGAATTAATTTAAAAATGAGTAATATTCCTTCTTTAGATTTAAATGAATTCTTGTCTAATGACAAAAATAAAAAAGATAATTTTGTTAAATCTGTTGGAAAAGCTTATCAGGAAATAGGTTTTTTATCGCTAAAAAATCATTTTTTATCAAAAGATAATGTTGAAGATTTGTACAAACAAATCAAATGTTTTTTTGATATGTCATCTGAAGTTAAATCAAACTATGAATTTGAGGGTTTTAAAGGACAAAGAGGCTATACCTCATTTGGGAAAGAACATGCAAAAGGTAAAAAAGAAGGAGATTTAAAGGAGTTTTGGCATTTTGGTCAATACTTATCTGAAAGTGACAAATTAAAGTTTAACTACCCTGATAATCCTTATGTAGATGAAGTTCCTGAGTTCAACAAAGCTGGTGAAACCACATATAAAGCATTAGAAAAAACAGGAGTTTATATTTTAAGAGCTATTGCATTATTTTTAGAATTAGAAGAAGATCATTTTGACAAGTATGTATTAAATGGAAATAGCATTTTAAGGCCAATCCACTACCCTCCTATTACCAAGGAGCCTGACAACGCAGTAAGAGCAGCAGCTCATGGAGATATTAACTTAATTACTTTACTTATGGGAGCTCATGGTAAAGGATTGCAGGTTAGAAATAATAAAGGTGAATGGATAGACGCTATTGCAGGTGAAGATGAAATAGTTGTTAATGTTGGAGATATGTTGTCTAGATATACTAATAACAAGCTTAAATCAACTATACATAGAGTTGTTAACCCTCCAAAAGAATATTGGAGTAAGTCTAGATATTCAATTCCTTTTTTCTTGCACCCAACTGGAACAATGAATTTAAATGTCCTTGAAAATTGTATTGATAATCAAAATCCAAAAGGTTTTGAAGATATCACTGCTCATGACTTTTTAATCAATAGACTAATTGATATTGGAGTTATGAAAAAAGAATGAAAAAACTAGGTTCTCTTTCTGATCTTAAATCTTTAATTAAACCTGATGATGTTATTGAATCAGTTGAGGTTAAGTTAAAACACAATAATATTAAACCACAGAATCTTGAAGCACATTACAGTGTAAAAGGACGTGCTGGTAAACCTGTAACAATTGTTAAAGGTTTTAAAGGAACAAAAGATCAGATCAAAGAATTAGCAAAACTACTTAAGAATAATTGTGGCGTCGGAGGTTCTATTAAAAACGATGAGATTATTATTCAAGGGAAATACAGAGATAAAATCACATCTATACTAACAGATCAAGGCCATAAAGTAAAAAGAGTTGGTGGTTAACCTTCGTGGTCTTCTGGTTGTATTCCAGAATCTTTTATTAGCATAAATAAAAATATTAATAATGATCCTATCATAAAGACAGTGCTTAGCCAATTGTCAAATTTTATTACTACAAAATCTGCTGCAATTTCAAAAACTAACAATCCGAAAAATACGTTTAATCTATTTTTATAAAACAAGGCAGATACTCTTTTGTAGTATGTTGCAATTCCAAACCAAATAACAGGTATTATTGTTAATATAAATCCAACTATCCAAAACGGTGTAAAGGCATTTTTAAATAAAGTGACTAATTCCTCTGGATTATCTTTAAATCTTTCTTCCATTTTTTCTTCAAGTTCAGCTTGATCAAAAGTTCCTGTTTCTTGTATATTACTAATATCAATTCCTGCTGAGTCTAACAGTTCAAAACCAACAATAGCAGCAAAAGCTATAGCAATAATAATAAGGGGAATTGAAAGAATTACAGTAAACAATGTTCTTAATAAATATGTTGTACCATTTATAGTGCCGCTAAATTGAAAGTATTTTTTCATTATTTAATTTATTGATTTAGGGTTAGTCCCCCATTTATTATCTTCTTTTTTTCCATCTGTACAAAGCAAAATCAACAACCACAAAATACCTATTATAGGAATTAGTACTATAAAATAAAACCAACCTGATTTACCCACGTCGTGAAGCCTTCTTACAACTACCGCTAGTCCCGGTATTAAATGAGCAATTCCAGCAACTAAATAAATCCAACCATAGCCTAAGTCCTGACCCATTAATTCAAAATTTAAACCTAATAAATTATCCATGATCATTGCAAATATGAATATAATGGTAACAGACAATGTCCACATCCAATACTCTTTTCGTCTTGCTCTTCCATTAAAATCTGAATATTTATCGGTAAGTACGTCTAAGTAATATTTTTTCATAATACGAGTAAGATACGAAATTTTAATAAACATTCATATCTGAAGGTTAGTTGTCTCTGTCCTCAAATTTTTCTTGCTTAGATTTATTATATCTGTTGACTATGGCAAATACTATTAGAATAGCACATGTTCCATAAAATAATGTGATAAGCATTTTATTTAATTTTTACACTTGTTCCATATGCAAGTACTTCTGCAGCACCTTGAGAAATTACTGATGTCATAAATCTAACATTAACAATAGCATCTGCTCCTACCCTTTTGG
>CAJJCV010000035.1 GCA_905182765.1 Cryomorphaceae bacterium BACL29 MAG-121220-bin8
TGTACACGCTAATGATATATTTCAAGCCTTTTACACTTACTTAAACTATCTGAATTAAAAGAAGAAGATATGCCTATGGTTTAGTTATAAAAATATTTTATACTATGAATCTTTTTATCTCCGTTTCCAAAACCAATTGTATCTCCAACTTTCCAATCTCCTTGATTTGAGTTAGCGTCAAACGTTAAATCAGTTAATACAGGATTTTTAGTTAAATCTTCTTTTTTAAAAAAAATAATTTCAGAGTTATTTTTAATCTTTCTTGGTGCACAAATTGGCTGCCCCTCATATATTAAGTCTGTAAAATCAATATTTGAATCGCCATATAGTATTGGTAAATTATTATTGTTCAAATATCTTTTAAATTCCCAAAACAATCTCTTATTAATAGTATCTCCTATAAATTTTATATAACCTATTTTTGATGGTATATATCGAATGGGTGTTCCTAAATCTGGAATTGGCAAAAGTAAATCTTTAGTTTTTTGATTGTCCCATCTCCATCCGCTAAAGACACCTTTAGAAAAATCTACAATTAAAGAATCAACTGATAAGTGATGTTGTTGAACCATCCTTAATTCATAAACACTTTCTCTTACTACATATCGTTCAGGGATGCTCGGAGCAGGACATACAGATGTAAGAATACTACTTTTTGGTATTTCAATCTTGTCTTTCCATACTTCTGTAAACCCATACCTTGCTCTGGTTGGTGTTTTAGGAGTAAAGTTTGCTACAACCGTTTTGTCACTATTCATTATCATGGTTATAGAATTTGAAGTTGCATTAATAGAGCCTGTCCATTTTTCAAAATTAAATTCCATTTCTGGATTAGCAATTAATGTTATTTCTTGTCCTTCATCAAACTGACCATTAATTGGACTCACAGTCCCAGAATCAATTGGATTTGATGATACATTCAAACTATATTTAATAGTTTCGGCTTTAGAACAAGACACAACAAACAAAACGGATAATAGTAAAAGTAATTTCTTCATATTAAATCTAAATTAATAAAAATAAATAGTTCGATTTATCTAAATCTTATTAATCTTCTACCATTATAAAGTACAATGTTGTTATATAGTATCCAAAGTATAATAATGCCTTGATATAATTTACATAACTTAGGATAAATTAAACTTTAATAAAATATTTATGAAAAAATTATTTCTTTTAACAACTGTAATTTTATTTGCAGCTTGTCAAACACCAACTGCTTCTAACGAGCCAAAAATGTCTAATGAAGATATTTCAAGTGCTCTTAAAGAAAAGGCAGTAAAACTTCAAGATGCTATTCTTACACAAAATTTAGAAGAATTCAATAAACATGTTGACGAAAGTATTCCTTTCACTTCAGGAGAATCAAACTTGAAAAAGTTTATTGTAATGAACTCTGAAAGATTTAATGCCGAAGCAAAAGCTAAATGGGGATCGTTTGAGTTATATGACATCAACGTAGCGCTTTCACCTGACTCTAGAACAGCTGTTTTAACTTTTTACGCTAAAGGCGATTATACTGTAGACGATAGCGATGCAATTGACTATAGCACAAGAGCTTCTTCAGTATGGGTTTCAACAAAAAATGGTTGGAAAATTATGCATTCAAACTGGGCACCACTTGAAGGTGGTACTGGAATTCCTGAATAATATTTTCAAAAATTTTATTTTAAAAAAGCCTTTATACGTGTATAGAGGCTTTTTTAATTCTAGACATCATAAAATTTAAATTCATGACAATACTTGAACAAACGAATGTAAAGATTAATTTAAATTTTTAATTTTTATATTCCTAAACTCAACTGGATGACCTTCAGATTGAAGTGATATATATCCATCAGTTAATGGATCACCAATTTTATTAAGATAATTAGCAGGAACCTTATCCCCACCTATCCTTAAATTACTGTAAGAAATTACAGTGTCATTTTCAATAACATGATGAATAATTTTATTTGATTTCACAATCACATCAACTTTAACCCAATCATCCTTATGATAAGTTTTTGAATTAGAGTTTATACAATGATATTTTGCAGTTTCAGAATTTATATCGACATCTGTTCCTGGTGTACAAATATTAGCTGTAGATCTGTTACCACTTCCTAAACCTCCTAACAATTGAACTTCTGCACTTACAGGAAAATTTTGATCCAGTAACATAGAAGAAGGTTCTTGTGAATGAAGCATTATTCCACTGTTTTTAATTGACCAACCTGGTGCACCAGATAAATGCTCACCACTAAATTTATACTCTAAGCTAAGATGATAATTTTTGTATTTAGATTTTGTATAAAAAATATGTCCAAACTTATCATTGAAGTTTTCATAGTTCTCATATGAAACCTTTAAAGAGCTATCTTTTACCTTAAATGTGTTTTTAAAGTTTTGTCCTAATTTTTCTCCTCTAATTTTTATCTCCCACCCATCAAGGTTTTTTCCGTTAAACAAAACTTCCCAATCATTTTCATCATTTGCACTATTAGGTTCTATTATGTTTGAACAATAATAAAACCCGGCAAACAGAACTATAAAAATTATAAAAACTATTTTACTTGGTTTTTTCATTTTACAAATTTTTAATATCAAAAGTTAATCCTGAATTCTTAACCAATCTATCTAATAAAAAATCTCCCATAGCTGTTGACGGGGTTATAACTCCACTAATAGTATCTAAATTGTCTTTTGCTAAACATATAGCAGATTCACTCAACATTTTTGAAGTTGATCCGTATCCTGGATCCATATCTCCAGTAACTTTAGCAATTGCTTTAGAACCATCTTTGTATGTGACGTAAAACCTCAAATTATAGTAACCATTTTCTCTATCTATTTTAGAGGGACCTTCACCTGCTTTTGGCAATATCTTATCTACTATTTTTTTTATAAAAGATTCAGGTTTTGCTAACATTACAATTGCTATCGGAATAGACATTAAAATACTTTTAAATCTCCCCATAAATCCTTTACCTCCCAAAGTTGCTTCATCATATTCAAAGTCTTTTCCATAAGAGTATCCACTTAAGGCATTACTTCTTCTTACTATTTTAGTATTTATGGCTGCCATAATAAACGGACCAATCCAGTTTTGAGAAGTTTTATCATAAATAACTTTTCTTAAATCATAGTTATCAGGACCGTCTTGTTCACCAATAGGATTAAGTCCATAAGGATTTATGACAGTTTTAAGGACTTCATTATCATTTAAAGCTTCTTTATTCACATTACTTAAGCTTTCATAGGTGCCTCCACTTATTCCTCCTTTTGCACCAGCAACACGCATTTCAATTTTCTTGATAGATTTATTCATCTTTTTTGATTCTTTCTGAATAAAATAAACGCCCATATCAGATGGTATTGAATCAAAGCCACAACAATTAACAATTTTTACACTATTAGAAATTGCATCGGCATGATGGTTATCAATCATTTTTCTAATCCACTGAACTTCACCAGCTAAATCACAGTAATGTGTTCCGTGATCAACACAAGCCTTAACTAACTTAGAACCATACTTTGCATATGGACCAACAGTTGTACAAATCACTTTTGTTTTTTTAACCATTGAAACAATACTGGATTCATCGTTACTATCTGCTATTAGAATTGAAACAGAATCGTCTGCTACTTTATTTCTAATTTGTTTTAATTTATTTAAGTTCCTGCCAGCTATAGCCCACTTTAGATTTTTCGACTTTGAATAGTTTTTGAAAATATACTCAGATACAAGACTTCCAGTAAAACCAGAACTCCCCCAAATAACGACATCAAATTCTCTTTCTTTACTCATTATAATAATTTATTATTAGTTAAAAACAAGGTAAGAAAATATACAACTAACATTTCAGCTTTAGTCAATTAACTTTTTGACCACGATTAGGTTTTAATTTTTCTTTAAAAAAATTTAAATCATCTATAGAAGTTATAACAAAAACAAAAGAATAAAAATCATTAACTATTTCTAAACCTAAATCTGAAAAGGTTTTATTTTCAATTTTAAGAAATTGATCTAAATGCGATTTAAAATGTTCAGCTGTTTTATTAGAGCTTGGACCTTTAAAATCCCAAATTAATTTAATTAATTTCATAATATAATTAAGTAGTAAATAAAGTAAAAACTGACGTAATATTTTGTTATATTTATAACAAAATATTTAAAAATTGTTATAATATGAAAAATATACTAGTTCTTGGTCTTGGGAAAGTAGGAACCTTAGTTGGGGTACTTTTGAGTAAGAATTTTAATGTTTCTGGATTAGATCAGAATAAACCACATTATGATTTCAAACTTCCATTTAACGTAATCGAAACAGATGTTAAGAATAAAGAAAACTTAATAAATATTTTTAAAGATTTTGATACTGTGGTTTCTGCTTTACCTTTTTTCTTAAATAAAAATATAGCAAAAATAGCTTTTGATTTAGATATGAACTATTTCGATCTGACTGAGGATATCGAAACAACTGATTATATAAAGACACTTAGTAAAAATTCAGAAAAAATTATGGCACCACAATGCGGATTAGCACCTGGCTTAATTGGTATAATAGGAAATGACCTAGCTAACGAATTTGATACATTAAGAGATATTGAACTTAGAGTTGGTGCTTTACCTAGGTATCCAAATGGACAATTAGCTTATTCTTTTACTTGGTCGCCAGAAGGTGTTATTAACGAATATATTAATGATGCTCAAGTAATTCAAAATGGAGTTAAAAAAATGGTACCATCTCTTGATGGTTTTGAATATATAAATATTGAAGGACAAGAATTTGAAGCATTTGCAACATCAGGAGGGCTTGGAACAATGTGTGACACTTATGAAGGGAAAGTCGATACGTTGAACTATAAAACAATAAGATACCCTGGTCATGGAAAGTTAATGAGATTTTTGATGTACGAACTAATTTTAAAAAATGACAAACCTCAATTAGAAAAAATACTAAGCAATGCTAAACCTCCAGTAGAAGAAGATGTAGTTTATGTTTATGCTGTAGTTGAGGGCTGGAAAAAAGAAAAAATATCAAGAAGTGAATATTTCAAAGCATTTTATCCTATTGAAATTCAAGGTCATAAATGGAGAGCTATTTCTTGGACTACTGCTGCTTCATTAGTTTCAGTTATTGAAATGGTTAATAATGGTTCATTAAAACAAAAAGGTTTTATCAAGCAAGAAGAAATACCTTTTGAAAAGTTTTTAGAAACAGATTCTGGAAAATTATTTTTAGATTAACTTTAAATTATGAAGTTTCAAGAAAAAAAAACAATAAACCTGGTTTTAGAATCATTGTTTGAAACATACTCCAAAAGAGTTCCAGATGTGACTAAAATTACTGAAGCAATGGTCTCTAATAACATTGTTTCAAACCAATCTGAAATTATAAATGATCACATTGCTTTTAGAACAATGGGGGTTAAACACTTAGGAATTAAATCTTTTGAAAAAATATTCTTAAAACACGGATACAAAAAAAGAGATTTCTATTCATTCAAAGAAAAAAAGTTAAATGCATACTGGTATTCACATTCAGAAAAAAATATGCCAAGAATATTTATAAGTGAATTAAAAGTTGATGAACTGTCAAAAGATGCACAAAAAATAATAAAACAATATACTAATCAAGTTAAAAACGACCCCGTTGACAATATTGATTTAAACAATTCAGATGAGATTATAAATTTCTTGACTAATCCTTTGTGGACTTTACCTTCATTATTTCATTACAATGAGTTATTGAAAGAAACAGAATATGGATCTTGGGTAATTTACAATAGATACTATTTAAATCATTACACTATCAGCGTTCATGAACTTAAAGAAAAATATAATACACTAGAAGATTTTAATAAATTTTTGAATTCTATTGGAGTTAAGTTGAATGACTCAGGAGGTGTAATAAAAGAAAGCAAGGACGGTTTTCTTCTTCAAAGTAGTTCTGTAGCTAATAAAGTTAACGCTCATTTTAAAGAAGGCATGTCATTAATTTCCGGAAGCTATGTTGAATTTGCTGAAAGAAAAATATTGCCTGAATTTATGAATCTGGATTTAAATAAAATTAATTCTACACATAGAAGAGATGGGTTTGAGACTTCAAATGCAGATAAAATATTTGAAAGCACATACCAAAAACAAGTAAACAAATAGTTAATATTTATTTATTTTAGCTACTCTATCTAAATGAAAATTTGAATCTCCAAATGTTCTTTGGGTAACCCTAGTTCTTTTAAGAAAAAAACCTATATCAGCATCATCTGTTACTCCAATTCCGCCATGCATTTGAACGGCTTCATTTGTAACCAACTTTGAAACTTGACCTAACTTAGCCTTAGCTAGGCTAGCTAATTCAGGTAATTTTTCATCATCAGAATCTATTGCTTGTAAAGCTTTTAAAACAATTGATTTACATAACTCAATTTCACCAAACATTAAAGCTGATCTATGTTGTAATGACTGAAAAGATCCAATTTTTACACCGAACTGTTCTCTTTCTTTTAAATACTGCATAGTCATTTCAAATGCTTGCTGAACATTACCAAGCATTTCAGCAGCAAGGCCTATCCTTGCAATATCTAAAGTCTTTTCTAAAATTTCAAATCCGTCACCATTTGAGGATAAGAAATTATCTTTTTCAATCTTTACATTATCAAATGAAATATCAGAATAAATTCTTGAATCCATATGTACTTTATTATTGAAAGAAATCCCCTCAGACTTACTATCAACTAAAATTAAATCAACATTTTTTTCAGATTCATGATTTGCTGAAACAATGAAATAATCAGAAATTGAACCATCTATGACAAATCTTTTTTTACCATTTAGTACTAATACATCATCTTTTTTTGAAACTATAGATATTTCAATATTAGGACTATGGTGAGAACCTTCTTCATGAGCTAGAGTGCAAAGTTTATTTCCGTTCATAATTTCTTGAAATAACATATTTTTTAAAACTTCGTTCTTAGAAAGTGAAATCAAAGACGTTGATGTTAAAACAGTAGATATTATTGGTGAAACCGTTAGTTTTCTGCCCATTTCCTCCAAAACTTGACCTAATCCAACATATCCAAAATTAAGTCCATTATATTTTTCTGGAATTGTTAATGCAGTCCATCCCATTTCAACCATTTCAGTCCATAATTCAGAACTAAATTGATTATAATTATTATCTCTCATTTCTCTAACAAGAGATAATGGAGATTTTAAATCTAAAAACTCTTTAGTTGATGATTTGAGCATTTGTTGCTCCTCGTTTATTACTAGTGCCATGGTATTATTTTGTTGGTAAACCTAAAATTCTTTTTGCTATAATGTTCAACTGTACTTCATGAGTACCTCCTTCAATTGAGTGACCTTTAGATCTACAAAAGTATCTTGCCTCAAGACCATTTCTAGACTCCTCACTAGTCCATTCAGTTGAATTGAAACCATTAACTTCTAACCTTAATTCTTCTTTTTGAATACTAAGCTCAGTTCCATAGTATTTAAAGAATGACGAAGCAGCTCCTGAATTATTTCCAGCTTTGTGCTCATCTAAAGCTCTTTGAATTGTAAGATCAAATATTTTTTCATTCATCTCCAAATTTGAAATTTTAGATCTAATAGAAGTATCTGACAAAATACCTTCGTTTTTACCTAGTACATCAATTGCTATTTCACTTAATGATTTTTTCTTATCTGTTTCTCCGATTCCTCCAATCATTTGACGTTCATGAGTAAGTAAATATTTAGCAATAGTCCATCCATCATTTAGTGTTCCGACTAAATTTTTCTTAGGAACTTTCACTGAATCAAAAAAAGTTTCAGTAAATGGAGATTTTCCACTAATTAGTTTAATTGGCCTAGTGGTTACTCCTTCAGAGTTCATGTCAATTAACAAAAAACTAATTCCTGTATGCTTTGAACTGGTATCTGTTCTAACTAAGCAAAATATATAATCACCTTTATCTCCATAAGATGTCCAAACTTTTGATCCAGTTACTAGAAAATGATCCCCATTATCATCAGCTTTTGTTTGAAGATTCGCTAAGTCACTACCCGCATTAGGTTCGCTATATCCTTGGACCCACCTAACTTCACCTTTACATATTTGATTTAAGTAGTGTAATTTTTGTTCATCAGAAGCAAATTTTAAAAGTGCTGGACCCAACATAGAAATTCCGAAATTAATATGAGGTTTTCTACAACCAAGTCTTGACATTTCTTGATTTAAAATATTGTTTTGCTCTGGATTAAGTCCTCCTCCACCATATTTTTCTTCCCAATAAGGAACAATCCATTTTTTTTGTAACATTCTTTCAAACCAAATTTCTTGATCCTCAGAACTGAATTTC
Source organism: Cryomorphaceae bacterium BACL29 MAG-121220-bin8 (assembly GCA_905182765.1). Classification (GTDB taxonomy): domain Bacteria; phylum Bacteroidota; class Bacteroidia; order Flavobacteriales; family Flavobacteriaceae; genus MAG-121220-bin8. Next base: position 8,335 of record CAJJCV010000035.1, read on the forward strand.
CCTTTACTACCACCCCAATACAACTGTTTAGCATCTGTAATTGGTTCACGCATAGATATTGGACAATTCTCTTCCAACCATTTTCTAGTCTCTAATCTAAAATTTGTTAAATCTACTTTAACTTGTGTTTCCATATATATTATTTAAACTTTAAAAACTCTTTCAAAATAATCACTTAGTTCATTAACTAATTCATCTTTACTAGAATCAATATTAATTCCAGCTAAAACTTTTGCCAATCTTTTTTTATACTCCAATTGCATCATTCTACCAATTTGAATTCTTTGAGCCTGAGGAGAACCTGCACCATGTACACTTTCAGTTAAATAACCAACTGCATTTCTTCCCATTGTCATGTTTTCGATCAATCTTAAAACTCTTATTCTATCTTCACTTGAATATTTTTTATTTCCTTTCAAATATTTTTTTAATAAAACACCTATTTCTGGGTGATTCAAATCTTTTTCTGAAGGTAAAGTAGAAACGTTTCCACCCCCTAAATCTTGCGCAATTTGTGAAATCTGAAATGGAAGTTTAGTAACATGATGTTTACACACATTAGAAAGCATATCATCACATTGAAAACAACCAGATTTAGTTTTAAAACCTTGATAAGATGAAGCTATTCCAGTACCATAGATTGTTTCATTTAAATGAGACATTTCAACTAATTTGTCTTTAATATGAGAAGCATTCTCTACCCCATTCATTTCAGAAACTGCAGCAGCCGCACCTATTAAAACATCACCAACTCCAGATTTACAAACATAACTTCTTCTGTGATACGTTGTAAACCTTTCAACTAGCATAGAAGCATAATTATATTCACCATCCATAAATATTAACTCATTTGGGATAAAAACATTATCAAAAATAACCATAGCCTCTTGACCGCCATATTTTGCATTTCCAACATCAATATCCCCACCTTCCATACTTCGTGTGTCACAGGACTGTCTTCCATATATATAAGTAATTCCTTTTGCATCAACAGGAACACCACCAATTATAGCGTATTCTTTATCTTTTTCTCCAAGTCGCATAGTTGGCATTATTATCATCCAATGTGAATTAATACAGCCTGTTTGATGAGCTTTAGCGCCTGAAACATAAACTCCTTTTTCACTTCTATTAACAATATGAACAAACATATCTTTATCCTCCTGAAGATGAGGAGCTAAACTTCTATCGCCTTTTACGTCGGTCATTGCTCCGCCAACAACAAAGTTAAATTTGTGCATTTCTGTTAAGAAAAGTTTAAGTTTTTCATGATAATTTGTACCACATTCCTCATCCATTTCATACGTTGTTGAGTACAACGAGTTAAATGCATCCATTCCAACACATCTTTGAAAACAGGTCCCGGTTAATTGACCTAACTTTCTTTGCATCTTATTTTGATTAACTAAATCTTCAACACTAGTACAAACGTGAAGAAACCTGCTAATTCTTTCTCCGGTAAACGGAGAAATCACTGAGGCTAATTCGGGATTAGAAATGGCTAAGTCATAAGTTTGAGCTACAGCATTAATTGAGGGTCTTATCATATCATGGTCAACTGGCTCCAAGACTTTTTCACCAAACAAATACACGATCAAACCTCTATCTCTTAAAGAATTTATATAATCTTCACCACTTTGAATTTTTTGCATTATTTTCCTGTAAATTTTGCTTTTCTTTTTTCTAAGAATGCGCTAACACCTTCTTTCAAGTCATGGCTATAAAATGCAGATACTTGCTCTTTAGCTTCAAACTCAATAGTATCATACAAATTATTATCTAATGAAAAAATCATGTCTTGCTTTGTAATTCCAATAGCAACAGTAGCTTTTTTTGACAAATCATTTGCCCAATCCTTAGCAACATTTAATATTTCGGATTGATCAACTAACTTATTTGTTAAACCCAATTTTAAACATTCTTCTCCATTAATTTTTTTTCCATCTGTTGCAATCTCCAAAGCTTTACTATATCCAACTTGTCTTGAAAGTAACCAGCTAGCTCCTCCATCTGGACCTAAACCAATATTAATAAAAGCATATAAAATGGCACTTTCATTACTCATTACTCTAAAATCACATGCTAAAGCAAAAGCTGCACCAACTCCGGCTGCAATTCCATTAACAGCTCCAATTATTGGTTTTTTAAGTTCCAAAAAACGTTTCATTAATGGTTTATATTTATCTATAATATAATCTCTACTTTCTTCAGGTGTAATTAATCCAAAAGTTGACATGTCTGCTCCTGCGCAAAAACCTTTACCATTTCCTGTAAAAACAACTGCCCTAATATTATCATCATTTTCAACAATTGTAAAAGAATCGTTTATACCATCAATAAGATCCTGATTAACAGCATTGTATCTTTCAGGTCTGTTTAATGTTATTACAGCAATGCTGTCTTTAATTTCAATTAGTACTGCTTTATTCATAATATTTTTTATTCGTACCCCATCGCTAAAGTTTCAGCAACACATACTGGTTTTTCCTGACCTTTAAGTTCAACTGTAATTCCTAATTTATATTTAGCTCCCCCAGGTTTTGGCTCAAATTCTAGTAAAGAAACTATTCCTCTAACCATACCTCCTGATGGAGTAGCACTAGTAAACCTAACTCGGTCCACACCATAGTTAACTCCCATCTTAACACTTCCAATAGTTACGGTATCATATGAAAAACGTGATGCTAAAGATAATATCATAAAACCGTGAGCTATTGTGGTTTTATAGGGTGAATGCTTATCAGACTTCTCTTTATCAATGTGTATCCATTGTTCGTCTTCTGTAATTTTTGCAAATAAATTAATCTTTTCTTGAGATATCTCAATCCAATTACTAATCCCTAATTCTTTACCAACACTTTTACCCATTTCTTCTAAATTTTTAAAATGAGTTTTATAAGCTTCTTTATTTTCCATTTATTTTTTAAGTTTTAAGTTTATTATTACATTGGCATTGCTCCTCCATTTGCATGAAGAGTAATTCCACTAACAAATCCAGATTCTTTCGAAGCGAGGAATAAGTATGCATGACCCATATCCTCTGGTGTACCTATCCTACCTACAGGAATCATTTTTATTCCAGCATTTATAATTTCTTCAGGCATACTATCTGACATTACAGACTTTACAAATCCAGGGGCAACAGCATTAGCTGTTATGCCGTATTTACCAACTTCCTTACACAAAGCTCTTGTAAATCCAGAAATACCAGCTTTAGTAGCACAATAATTAGTTTGGCCAAAAGCTCCAGCAGACCCATTTATTGAAGAGGCGGAAACTATTCTACCATAACCATTCTGTTTCATAAAAGGAATTACAGATTTAGTTACAACAAAAAGGGATTTAAGATTTACATTAATTACTGAATCCCATTCTTCTTCTGACATTTTTAAAAATGACTTGTCTCTAATAATACCTGCATTATTAATTAAAATCTCAATTTTTCCGTGCTCTTTTATAATTTCAGCAATGGCTTTATCGACAGATTCTTGAGAAGTTACATCAACTTTTTGATAAAATATTTTACCACCATTATTTGAAATTTCTTTTACAGTTTCACTTCCATCAAGGACATCCCAGAGAGCTACTGTTGCACCTTCTCTACAAAACACCTCACATATTCCTTTACCAATTCCACGTGCTCCACCAGTAACTATAGCAACTTGACCATCTAATCTTTTCATAATTATATTTTTATTTATTAAACTAATTAGTATTTTGATACTAATTTAAGAAAAAAAATCACTTTTTTAACGTATAAACAGTAATTTTACTAGAAATATTTGAACTTAAAAAAGTTGATTATTATATAACCTCAAACAAACCTGCTGCTCCCATTCCACCACCAACACACATGGTAGAAACAACATATTTAGCACCTCTTCTTTTTCCTTCAATAAGTGCATGAGCTACCATTCTAGAACCACTCATTCCATAAGGATGACCTACTGAAATTGATCCTCCATTAACATTAAGTATTTCATTTGGGATACCTAGCACATCTCTACAGTAAATAACTTGTACTGCAAATGCTTCGTTCAATTCCCATAATCCAATATCACTCATTTTTAGACCGTTTTGCTTTAAAAGTTTAGGAACAGCATAAATTGGACCGATACCCATTTCATCTGGCTCACAACCCGCTACAGCAATTCCTCTATATATTCCAAGCGGAGTAACATTATGCTTAGCTGCAACATTTGATTCCATCAACACACAGGCAGAGGCTCCATCTGAAAGCTGACTAGCATTGCCTGCAGTAATTGAACCGCCTTCAATAACAGGCTTTAAAGATCTTAATCCTTCAATATTTGTTGAAGGTCTGTTACATTCATCTTTAGAAATTGTCTTTTCTATAAAAGATATTTCTTTTGTTTCTTTATCCATAATACCCATTGAAGTTGTAACTGAAATAATTTCATCTTCAAACTTTCCATCCTCTTGACCTTTAGCTGTTTTTATTTGACTTTCTAAAGCATACTGATCTTGATCTTCTCTGGAAATTTTATATCTTTTAGCTACTACTTCAGCTGTCTGAAGCATAGGCATATAAATATGATTGTGTTTAGCTACTAATTTTTTATCTACATACCTGTCTAAGTTCATTTTTTGAGTTTGAACTAAACTTATGGAATCTAAACCTCCACCTATTACAATATCCATTCCATCCGTGATGATCTGTTTAGCTGCAGTAGAAATTGCCATCATTCCTGACGAACATTGTCTATCAATACTCATTCCGCTTACAGTAACTGGCAGACCTGCTGCCAAGGCTGCATTTCTAGCAATATTCCCATGTGATGTTCCTTGTTGAAGAGCGGCACCCATAATTACATCATCTACTTTGGCAGGATCAACTCCCGATCTTTTAACGGCTTCTTCGATGGCCCATCCAGCCATTGTTGGTGCTGTTGTATTATTGAATGCTCCTCTATAAGATTTACCTAAAGGAGTTCTTGCAGTTGAAACAATTAATGCATCTCTCATTTTTATAATTTTAATATTAATTTACCCTTTTTTTCTCCATTAAATAATTTTTTAAAAACTTCATAAAAGTTTTCTATCCCTTCATAAATATCCTCTTTAGATTTCAATGTTCCATCTAAAATCCATTGACTCATTTCTTTGGTGGCTGTTGGATAATTTTTAGCGTAATCAAATACAACCATTCCTTTCATTGATGCTCTATTAACTAAAAGTGATAAATAATTATTTGGTCCTTTAGCAGACATTTCATTGTACTGAGATATAGCTCCACATACAACTATTCTGGCTCCTATTCTTAAAAACACAAGAGCAGCATCTAATATTTCGCCACCAACATTATCAAAATAAACATCAATACCATCAGGGCATTCTCTTTTAATTCCTCTTACAACACTTTCGTTTTTATAATCTACACATCCATCAAACCCTAATTCATTAACAACATAATCGCATTTATCTTTCCCTCCTGCTATTCCTACAACTTTACAGCCTTTAATTTTAGCAATTTGACCAACAATACTTCCAACAGCACCAGCAGCAGCAGAAACTAAAACAGTATCACCTTCTTTAATTTTACCTTCTTCTAGAATTCCGAAATAAGCAGTCATGCCAGGCATTCCTAGAGTTCCTATGTAAGTTGGTAATGGTATTTGAGTTGTTGGAACTTTGAAATATCCTTCTCCATTAGAAATTGAGTACTGCTGTACTCCACCCCATCCAGAAAGTATATCACCTTCATTAAATTTTGAATTTTTAGACTTTATAACTTCACCAATTGTTCCGGCTCTCATGACTTCACCAATTTTAACTGGTGGAATATAAGATCTAGTTTCGTTCAACCACCCTCTCATTGCAGGATCTAATGAAACATATAAGTTTTTTACAAGAATTTCATCTTTATCAATTTCTCGAACTTCATCTATACTGTTTGACCATGTTTCTTTTGAGGGAAAGCCATTAGGTCGTTTTGTTAATCTAACTACTTTATTTTTCATCATAATATTGTGGATTATAGTTTAGTATTGAAATACTAAACTATAAATTAATACTATGTACGCATAATATTATTAGATATTTATTTCCAATTGGGTTTTCTTTTTTCTTTGAAAGCAGAAATACCTTCATTAGCGTCTTCAGATTTCAGAACTAATTCTAACATTTCGGCAAGATACTTATGATTAGATTCACTGGAGCTAATCGTATCCATTGCCTCTAAACCATATTTTATTGCTATTGGTGAGTTACTAACTACTTCGTTTAACCATTTTGATACAACCGATTCAATTTCAACTTGATTTGTTATAACAGAAATTAGTCCCCACTTATGTGCAGTTATAACATCTAAATTATATCCCCGAATACACCAATCAACTACATTTCTTACAGAAATAACTTTTGATAAAGACTCCATTACTTGCATTGGAAATAATCCTCTTTTAACTTCAGGTAAACCTAAAATAATTCCATCATTAGAGACAACATAATTACAACCAGCAATAATTAAAAACCCACCAGCATAAACATCACCCTCTAACTGGCAAATTTTAGGTTTATATAATTTATTAAATAATTCTCCTATCAAAACTTTTGAATTGGATTTAGGAACAGTTGAGTTATTTTTTTCAATATTACCATTTAAGGCTTTCAGATCTAATCCTGAACAAAACACATCTCCATTAGACTTTAACAATACGGCTCTAACATTATCATTATAAAATGCATATTGAAAGGCAAATGCTATTTCATTAATCATTTGAGGATGTAGAGCGTTTTTCTTTTTTGGACGATTCAATGTGACTGTAAAGACAAAATCTGTTTCGTCTAATTCAATAAAATCAAATTTATATGATTTTATATTTTGAATATCTATTTCATTAAAATAATTCATAGTAAATATTACATTCTAAATATTCCAAAGGAGTTAGATCCTTTTATTTCATTAGTATAAACAGTTGCTAAAGCTAGGGATAAATATTTTCTTGTTTCTGTTGGATCAATAACTCCATCATCCCAAACCTCTGATGTAGTATGCCAAACACTTGCCTTTTCATCAGCCTGTTCAGCTAGCTTTTTCTTTTCTATTTTCAGTTTCTCTTCATCAATAACTTTATTTAATGAAGATGCTGAATTTCTTTTTACAATTTCCATTACACCTGACAACTGATCTGCTCCCATAACACCAGATTTTGCATTGGGATATGAAAATAAAAATCGAGGTTCAAAAGATCTACCACACATTGCATAATTTCCAGCTCCATAAGAATTACCAACTTGAAGACTAATATGCGGGACTGTACTTCCTGAAACAGCATGAATTAATTGAGATCCAACGTTAATCATACCATTTTGTTCATACTTTTTACCTACCATAAATCCTGTTGTGTTATGGATAAACAGTAAAGGAGTATTTGATTTATTTGCCAATTGTATAAAATGAGTGGCTTTTCTTGCCGACTCAATAAAAATCACACCATTATTGGCAATAATTCCAACAGGATAACCATTTATTTTTGTCCAACAACAAAACATTGTTCTGCCATAATTTTCTTTAAACTCTAAAAATTCAGAACCATCAACAAATCTTTTGACTAGATCTCTAATGTCAAATGGTTTTTTTAAATGTGAAGGGATAATTCCTAAAATCTCTTTTTTATCAAATTTTGGTTCAGTTGCATCAACTTCATACTTATTTTCTGTTGGCGACTTAATTTTTCTAATTAAATTTTTTGTTATTTCTAAAGCATCCTTTTCATCTTTAGCTAAAAAATCTGAAACCCCCGAAATACTACTATGCATTTGAGCTCCTCCTAATTCCTCATCATTAGCAATTTCATTAGTTGCCATTTTTACTAACGGAGGCCCAGCCAAAAATACTTTAGCAGTGTTCTGTTGAAAAATTGAATAATCAGACATGCCAGGGACGTAAGCTCCACCTGCTGTTGCATTTCCAAAGACAACAGAAATAGTCGGAATTCCTTGTTTAGATCTTCTAGACATTTCCAAAAAGAACTTTCCGTAGTTATTAAAAACTCTATCTTGATCTGGTAAATTAGCTCCACCGCTTTCAACAAGATTTATGGTTAATAATTTATTTTCACTTGCAATTTGCGATAACCTTAGATTTTTTAAACTAGTAGCATAATCAATTGCACCGGCTTTTCTTGTAGAAACATTTGCATTTATCAAACAAAGTACATCAGAAACATATCCTAATATCACAACAGTAGTTCCTCCAGCACCAAATCCATTTTCATGCTTTAAGCCAGCAAGCGGCATTAACTCAATATAGGGTCTGTTTTTATCAAGCAACAAATCAATTTTTTCTCTAGCAAGAAGTTTTTTTCTACTTCTAGTTCTCTTAATTTTATCTTTACTTCCTTCAATTTTAGATAACTTAAAATAAGAGTTAAGTTCTTTCAATAATTTCAACATTGAAATTTCATTTTCAATAAAATTTGAACTTAAAACATCTACACTTGGCTTGCGAACTTTCATTAAATAAAATGTCTGAGGTGTTATATAATCATTAAAAATACAAAATAAATGAAAACATGTTGATAATTGAATACTATATCATCTTATTATAATATCTTAATAAAAATTATAAATTAATGAATATAACTAACAAGACTAAATTTTTTTATGGAATTGGATTCATTTCAGTTGGAATAAAAGATATTTTATATGCAGTATTTGTCTTCTTTTATTTTAGCCAGATCCTTGGTCTTGATCAAATATATACTGGATCAGCAACTTTAATAGCAATTTTATTTGATGCAGTATCCGATCCAATTATTGGTAGTATTTCAGATAATTATAAATCAAAAAAATGGGGTCGTAGGCATCCTTTAATGTTAATGTCTGCAATTCCACTTGGCTTATCAACCTATCTTTTATTTACTCCTTTTGATAACTTAAGTCAATTTGAACTTTTTTTATGGTTGACAATTTTTTCAATATTAATTAGATTTTTTTTAACACTTTTCATAGTTCCTGGCATGTCACTTGGAGCAGAATTATCCTCTGATTATAATGAAAGAACGGTAATAACAAGTTTTAGAATAATGTTTACTACTTTAATATCTCCATTTGTTTCACTATTTGGTCTAGTTTATATATTTATTCCAAAAGAAGGAATGTCTACAGGACTTTTAAATAGTGAAGCCTATCCTAAATTCGCCTTGTTTTGTGCACTGATAATGGTAATTACAATTATAATCAGTGTATTAGGTACTAAACATACAATACCTAGTTTACCAAAACTTAATAAAAAAGAAAGCATTAGTTCATTAATTAAAAACACATTAACTGCATTTAAAATGAAATCATTTAGATCAGTTGTTTTTTTTACTATGATGATTTATGTAGCTTTTGGAATTGGAAATTCCCTTACTACCTATTTTCTTTCTTTTTATTTTGAACTAAATCAAAATGAAATAGCAATAATCATATTCTCTGGTGGAATAGCCGGTTTAATTTCACTTTTTATTGCTCCCAAAATGGGTGAAAAATTTGATAAAAAATTGAGTGTTATTATAAGTACTATTCTATTTGGGTTTTTTATGGCTAGCCCCTATAACTTTAGGCTTTTGGGAATTTTTCCTGAAAATGGATCCTCAAGTTTATTAGGAATATATTTAATTTTATCAACTATAGGTTTTACTTTTTTATGGACATCAATGAGTTTAGCTTATTCAATGATGGCTGATGTAGTTGATCAGTACGAGTCGATTACAAAACAAAGGCATGAAGGGTTATTCTTCTCAACAATGTCATTTGCCTATAAACTCACTGTTGGATTTGGATATTTTTTTGCTGGTATTTTATTAAAATTAATTTCATTCCCAACCCAAACTGATATTAATGATATTCCTACGGAAACAATTTCCAAGCTTGGAATAATAGGAGGCCCAGTTTTAATGACAATATATTTTGTGTCGATTTTATTCATTTTAAAATACCCAATTACAAAAGACATTTTTAAAGAAATTAGAAAAAAAATTCAAAGCAAATAATTTAATATGAGATTTTTAAAAAAACCATGAAACTAGAAAATGTCTTATTCTTGAAACTGATGTAAGACACGCGTGTTTACATATACAAGAAAATATTTTATATTTGATTAATTCAAGGATTGGTGATACACCTGAAAACTAGTTTACAGGAAAGTAAATCT
>CAJJCV010000036.1 GCA_905182765.1 Cryomorphaceae bacterium BACL29 MAG-121220-bin8
GTTCAAAATTCTCTTTATTTTGTTGAATAATGAATTCTGATTTTAAAAATTTACCGAAAGTAGAATTACACGTTCATTTAGATTGTTGTCTTAGTTATAAAGCACTAAAGAAAATTAATCCCAAAATTAGTTACAGTACTTTTCAAAATCAATTTATAGGCACGTCTTGTAGTTGTTTAAAAGATTATATTAAATGCGCTGACAGAGCGTTAGAATATATGCAAACAAAAGAAGAGCTAGAGATTATTGTAGAGGATATTTTTGATCAATTTAAAGATGACAATGTTATATATGCAGAAGTTAGGTTTGCTCCGCTTCTTCACTTAAGCAAAGGTTTGCTTCCAATGGAGGTTGTTGAAATTATAAGTAAAAAAACAAAAGAAAAATCTAATGCTTCAGGTATAGAAGTCAATTTAATTTTATGCACATTAAGACATTATTCTGAAAAGCAAAGCTTGGAAACAATAAATTTAATTAAAGATTTTAAAGGTGAAAATGTTGTAGGGTTTGATATTGCTGCTGACGAAGCAGGATTTCCTCTTGACAACCATACAAAGTCATTTGAGCTAGCAAATGAAAGTAATATATTTTGTACAGCACATGCAGGTGAGGCTTTAGGTGCTCATAGTGTTTCGGAAACTTTAGAAAAACTAAAGCCTTCTAGAATTGGTCACGGAGTTAGGAGTATTGAAGACAAATCTTTATTAAAAAAACTAAAAGCAAATAACATTCATTTAGAACTTTGTTTAACTAGTAATATAGTCACAAAGGTTTATAAAAGTTTTAAGGATCATCCAGCTGATTTTTTATATAAAAATGATTTTTCAATAAGTATTAATACAGACGGAAGGACAATTTCAGATACTAATTTGAATAATGAGTATGGTATTTTAGGCACTCATTTTAATTGGATTAAGAGTCACTTTTTAAAAGTAAATATCAATTCAATGGAAGCTTCTTTTGCTAATTCAAATATTAAAACAAAAATTATTTCAAATTTAAAATCATCTTATAATTAATTAAAATTAGTGGTTACAACTATTTCATTTTTCAAATACAGAACAAATAAATTTTGGGCTTTTAAGCAAATGTATTTAGCTTTTGAGTTACTGAGTAAAGTTCCTGGACTTAATTTTTTTAAATTATTAGGAACAGGAGCAGGGGCAGGATTTAGTCTTTATCCCGACTTTGGCACTTATTCAATATTATGTGTTTGGAAAGATAGATTAAGTGCAGATGATTTTATAAATAAAAGTGATCACTCTATGCTTATTTCAAAGAAAGCTTTCTCAAGGGAGGATTATTTTTTGAATCCAATCCACAGTCATGGTAAATGGGATGGATTGAATCCTTTTAAAGGCGATAATATTCCATTGAATAAATCAAAAAAAATAGCTATTATCACTAGAGCTTCTCTAAATTTTAGTAAGTTATTTGAATTTTGGAGATCCGTCCCAAAAGCTTCTAAGGCAATAAAAAATGCTTCGGGAGTTGTTTGGTTCAAGGGTATTGGTGAACTTCCATTTATTCAACAAGCTACATTTAGCATATGGAACAATATTGAATCAGTTACTGATTTTGCGTATAAAAATAAAAATCATGCTGAAATAGTTAAAAAAACAAGACAAAGAAATTGGTATAAAGAAGACTTGTTTGCTAGGTTCGAGATTATTGATAAACAGACTAAAGTATTTTAAAATTGAAAAAAGCAATTGTCATAGGTTCTGGTATAGGAGGAATCGCTACAGCGTTAAGGCTTAAATCAATGAATTATGATGTCACTGTTTTTGAAAATAATAATTTTCCTGGAGGTAAATTAACAAGCTTTGATCTAGGTCCTTATAGATTTGATGCTGGACCATCGTTACTTACAATGCCACACTTTATTGACGAGCTTTTTGTTCTGTTTAACGAAAATCCAAGGGATCACTTTAATTATAAAAAAAAAGAGATATCCTGCAAGTATTTTTGGGATGACGGAATTACACTTAATGCATATTCTGAAAAATCTAAATTCATAAATGAAATTAACCAGACTCTTGGAGTAAAGAAATCAATAGTTTCTACTTATCTTCTTAAAGCTAAAAGAAAATATGATTTGACTAAAAGTATGTTCTTAGAGCAATCACTGCATAAATTAAAGACTTATTTTTCTAAAGATTTATTAATAGGTCTTTTTAATGTTTTTTCATTCCAAATTAATAAAACACTTAATCAGGTGAATGAATCTGAATTAAAAGAGCCTCATTTGGTTCAGCTCTTCAACCGTTTTGCAACCTACAACGGATCTTCCCCATATAAAACACCAGGCATGATGACTTTGGTTCAGCATCTAGAACAAGAATACGGAACTTATGTTTCTGATAAAGGAATGAATAACATTACAAAATCATTATATGATTTAGCTATAAGACATGGAGTAAAATTTAAATTCGAAAGCTATGTCTCAAAAATATTAGTAAATAATAAAAAAGCTGTTGGTGTTATGGTTGGAGAAAAGTCTTATAATTCTGAAATTGTTGTTTCTAATATGGATATTGTTCCTACTTATAGAAATTTATTAAAGAATCATTATCAACCGGAAAAAACATTAAATCAAGAAAGATCAAGCTCTGCTTTAATATTTTATTGGGGGATTAAAAAGGAATTCAAAAATTTAGATTTACATAATATTTTCTTCTCAAAAGATTATAAAAAAGAATTTCAATCAATTTTTGAAGACAATACCATTTCCAGTGATCCAACAGTTTATGTTAATATTACATCAAAAGATGTAAAAGGAGATGCTCCAGATAATTGCGAAAATTGGTTTGTGATGATTAATTCTCCAAATGATTCTGGGCAAGATTGGGATAGTATGATTGATGATGTGAAAAGCACTATTTTAAAGAAAATAAACAAATTATTAAAGATCAATTTAGAAGATTTCATTGAACATGAGAAAGTATATACTCCTAAAACCATTCAGGCCAACACTCAGTCACATATGGGCTCTTTATATGGTTCTTCTAGTAATAATTTAATGTCTGCTTTTTTAAGACACCCTAATTTTTCAAATGAAATATTAAATCTATATTTTTGTGGAGGAAGTGTTCATCCCGGTGGAGGTATTCCATTATGTTTGTTGTCTGCTAAAATTGTATCACAATTAATAAAAAATAAATGAATTTATTAATCCCTAATAATGTCACTTCTAAAATTTCTGTGTTCATAATATGGTTGTTTCATATTTGTGGAATGATTGGCATTTCATACGGAAACAAAGAATTTTTTTTATCATTTACACCAGTTAACCTTTTTATTTCTTTTGTGTTACTGTTTATTAATCAAAAGCGTCTTGAAAGTGTAGAGCTTAAGTCAGTTTTTCTAATATTTATTATTGGAATGGTATCAGAAATTTTGGGTGTAAACTATGGACTTATTTTTGGTGAATATGTTTATTTAGATAATCTAGGAGCTAAAATTCTTGGAGTTCCAGTGTTAATTGGTGTTAACTGGATAATATTAACCTTTATAACCGGTTCATTGTCTTCTTTAATTTTTAAAAACAAGTATTTGTCGGTTATATTGGGAGCAATATTTATGATCCTTTTAGATTTAATAATGGAACCTGTTGCACCATTATTAGGGTTTTGGATATTTGATCTTCCAACTGTTCCTTTACAAAATTACATAGGATGGTTTGCAATTGGGATATTAACTCAAATTATTTTTCAATTTAAAATAAGTGAAAAAGAATTTACATACTCAACGCACCTACTAATAGTTAATGCAATCTTTTTTGCATTTTTAAATTATCAGATTGTCTAATTTTAAGACTTTATAACAGTTAATTTACCATCTTTCAAACTAGTCGTGAAACATTTTAATGGTCCACCTGCTGTCCCTGATGTTGAACAATCTGTTGGGTAGGTATTGTTGTGAGCTCCACAAACAAATCTATCTTGGGAGGTATTATAACTCCATTGACTTGTGTTTCCTTGGTGAGGACATACATTTGTGAACGTTCTGTATGTAGATGCATCAATTTTAAGGATTAACATAGCCTCTGCTCCAAAGTTAATCCATCCATTACTATTTAATGAAGAAAAGTTAGAATTACTAAGAGTAATAACTACTGTGTTTCCACTAACAGTATAACCTTTATCATTATTACTACCACCTCCACCATTGCCAGGCGTTTCGCTATCTTCACCACCAGACGAACATGCTTCAAGCATTGTTACACCAAAGAACGCTAGTGCAACAGATGGACACACATTTTTTAAAAATTCTCTTCTTTTATTTTCCATTCTAAACTTTATTCAATAATCGTTCCAAAATAGATTTAAATAATTATTTTTTTAATATTTTTTAAGAATAATTACAATTTTTAAATAATTAATAACTATACATTGTATTTTTATTTTTGTATTTTTATTTTAGATTTACATTCATATCATTTAAAATAGATTTTTGTAACTACTTAATAATCAGTATTTTTGAACAAATTTATAATCTTTTTCTTAATTTGCCTCCCGATTTATTCGCAATCGTTCCCACCTATACAGTCTTATACTCCTCAGGAATATAATTCCGCTAATCAAAATTGGATGATTTCTGAATCTATTGATAATGAAATTTTATTTGCTAATAGTGAGACGTTGTTATTGTTTAATGGAACAAGCTGGAATAATTACCCCTCTCCAAATGGAAGTGTAATAAGATCTGTTAAATATGTTGATAATAAAACATATATAGGAACACATTCTGATTTTGGTTATTATGAAAAGTATAATGATGGCACACTTAAATATACCTCTCTTGTAGATGAATTAGATTTAAATATTGAGGAAGATGAAGAGTTTTGGAATATTATGACTTTAGATAATTGGATAATTTTTCAATCAATTTCTAGATTAATCTTTATAGATAAAAATAATAGCGATGTTAAGTATTTAAAGTTTAAGGGAATAATCAATCATTCTTTTTCTATTAATAGACAAATTTATGTTGCTCTAGATACTGGGCTTTATAAGTTAGTTAATGGACAGCCTGAATTAATTATTGGGAGTAATCAAATTCCGTCTACTTTAATCGTAAACCTTTTTAACTCTAGCAAGGGATTATTAATCCTAACTGCTGATAACGGTTTTTATTTGCTAAATTCATCTGGTGATGTATCAAAAGTTTCTTCTTCTTTAGATTCAATACAAAATAATCTTTCTATTTTTTCAGCTATTCAACTTAGTGACCTTTCATTTGCTATTGGAACAGTTGGTCAAGGTTTATTTCTTTTAGACTCTGATCTTAAAACATATAAAATTATAAATAAATCTAAAGGTCTAGCAAACAACACAATTCTTTCTTTGTATGAAGATTCTAATAGTAATATTTGGTTAGGTCTTGATAATGGAATCACAGTAATTAACAATAATTCTCCCTTTTCTGTATATAATGATAATAATGGGGTTCTGGGTACTGTTTATGCAACAAAACTGTATAATGACATCCTTTACATTGGAACTAATCAAGGTCTATTTTACAAAAAATATAATTCTAATGATTCTTTTAAGTTTATAGAAAACACAAATGGCCAAGTTTGGAGCTTAATTGAAATTGATGGCACGTTGTTCTGTGGTCACAATAATGGAACTTACATTGTTAAGGATGCTAATGTTGTAAAAATAAGAGATACATCCGGATCTTGGACATTTAGAAAGCTTTCTAATGATTCTTCGGATATTTTAGAAGGCAGTTATTACGGTTTAAAAGTTTTATCTAAACAAAATAATTCATGGGTTGTTAAAAATAACGTTTCAGGATTTGATATTTCTTCTCGTTTTTTTGAAATTTCTAATAATGGAAAAATCATTGTAAGTCATGGGTATAATGGAGTTTATAAATTGTCGGTTAGCTCTGATTTTAAAAATATAATTGATTATGAGTTAGACTCTATTGCTGTTAAAGGAGGGAATACAAGTCTTTCCAAATTCGACAATAATATTTATTATAATTATGAAAAAGGAATGTTGAAATATAATTCGTTGACTAATAATTTTTCAAAAGACACTTTACTTTCTAATCTATCCTCAAAGAATTTATTATATGGTATTATTAGAAATGACTTTGATGGAAAACTATGGCTTTTCTCGGAAAATAACATTCACTATGTATACAGGGACTTAGTTACCGGCAAGAAAAAAGTAAGTTCAATAGTGTCATCACTTGAACAGAGAAGAACTGTATTTGAAAATATTTCTAAAATTGATAAATCTAAATACCTGTTAGGAACAAACAATGGCTATATTTCTTTGGATCTGGATAATTATAAATTATCCCCACCTGAAATAAATATTAATAAAATAGAAGCTTTTAAACTAAGTCAAGATCCTGTTGCAGTAAGTAAAAACGAATTTGTTCAACTAGAGTATAATTCTAATAACTTAAGATTTTATGCAAATGTTTCGAACTATCAAAAGTTTCAACCTATTACATTTGAATATTTTTTAGATGGATACATCTCTAAATGGGTATCAATTAGCGAAGTGCCTTTTATTGAATTTAATAATTTAAAACCAGGAGATTATGAATTCAAAATTAGAGCTAAAATAGGAAATCTATATTCCTCTAATAGTGATTCATTTTTATTTACAGTTGAACGACCCTGGTATTTTTCTAATTTTATGATAGCTAATTATTTTTTAGTTTTTTTAATAATATTTTTTC
>CAJJCV010000037.1 GCA_905182765.1 Cryomorphaceae bacterium BACL29 MAG-121220-bin8
ATTTCCGAAATGGGATTTACTTTTAGACGAAGTTCTTAATGAATCACACAGTTACAACTCTTGGTTTACTATAACTTACCTTAGACTTTCATTAAAAAACTGGTCAAATACATTAAAAGAAAATATAATATTTGACTGGTTATCTAAATACCAAATTAAAGACAAGTCTTCTAAAAAAATTGCTATAATCATGGCAGGAAACATTCCAGCTGTTGGATTTCATGATTTATTATGTTCATTATTACTAAATTTTAACTGTATAGTAAAGTTATCATCTGATGATAAATTGTTAATTCCGTTTATTGTTAAGTTTTTAGAGTCAAGAAATAACAATTTAAAAAGTAAAGTCGTTTTTGAAAGTGAAAAACTTAAAAATTTTGATGGTGTAATTGCAACTGGAAACAATAATTCTCACAGGTATTTTGATTATTATTTCAGTAAATATCCTAACCTACTTAGAAAAACCAGACACTCTATTGCAGTTTTGGACGGAAACGAATCTGATACAGATCTTTCAGATCTGTCTAACGACATTTTCAACTACTTTGGATTAGGATGCAGAAGTGTTTCAAAAGTTTTTATTCCTAAAGGATACGACTTAGATTTATTATTTAGTGCCTTTTTTAGGCATAAAGATGTTGTAAATCATAATAAATACGTTAATAATTTTGATTACAACAAGGCGGTTTATTTAATGAGTAAACAAAAGTTTATTGAAAATGGGTTTGTAATTTTAAAAGAAGATGAGAAGTTAGGCTCTCCTATAGGATGTTTGTTTTATGAGTTCTATGATAATAAGGAAGAAATAACTGAACTTATAAAAAACAACTCTGAAAGTATTCAGTGTGTAACAAGTAATATGAATTTTAATACTAATATTAAATTTGGTCAAGCACAATGTCCAAACATTAGTGATTATGCAGATAATAACGATACAATCAAATTTTTGTTGAAAATATGATGATATCTTAATTCAGGTATCATATTTGATAATATTAAATTAATTAATTTCGATTTTTTAAAATAGATGAAAAAACATAATTTTAGTGCTGGTCCAAGTATTTTACCAAGATCTGTTATTGAACAAGCTTCAAATGGGATTTTGAATATTAACAATTCTAATTTATCTCTTTTAGAAATATCCCATAGAAGCAAAGATTTTGTTGAAATAATGGACAGAGCAACTACTCTAGCCTTGGATTTATTAAACCTTAATAATAAGGGTTATAAAGCTATATTTCTTCAAGGTGGTGCAAGTATGCAGTTTTTAATGACAGCCTACAACTTGCTAGAAAATAAAGCTGGTTACATTAACACAGGGGCTTGGTCGACCAAAGCCTTAAAAGAAGCTAAAAACTTTGGTAATGCAGTTGAAGTCGCTACATCGAAAGATGCTAACTTTAATTATATTCCTAAAAATTATTCTTTAGATTCAGATTTGGATTACTTGCATATCACTACTAACAATACAATTTTTGGCACTCAATTTCACGACATTCCAAAAACCAATACAAATTTGATATGTGATATGTCCTCTGATATTTTTTCTAGAAATATTGATTTTTCTAAGTTTTCATTAATCTATGCTGGTGCTCAGAAAAACATGGGTCCTGCTGGAACAACTTTAGTTATAGTTAAAGAAGAAATACTTGGAAAGGTTTCAAGAACTATTCCTTCAATGTTAGATTATAAAGTTCATATTGATAAAGAAAGTATGTTTAATACCCCACCTGTATTTGCAGTTTACACTTCAATGTTAACTTTAGAGTGGCTGACAAAAATTGGAGGGATTAAGTCAATTGAAGAAAAAAACATTGAAAAAGCGAATTTACTTTACAACGCAATTGATTCAAATGATCTTTTTAATGGGTTTGCAAAAAAAGAAGACAGAAGTTTAATGAATGTAACCTTTAATCTTAATGATCAAAATCACAAGGAACATTTCGATCGTTTATGTTTGGAAGCCAATATAAGTGGAGTTAATGGACACAGATCTGTTGGTGGATATAGAGCCTCGATTTATAATGCATTAGATATTAGCTCGGTTAAAGTATTAATTGAGGCAATGAATCAACTTAATAAACTAGTTTAAAAAAAAAAAAAATGATAAATGTTTTAGCAAACGATGGTATTTCTAATTCCGGAGTTGAAGAATTAAAAAAATCAGGTTTCAATATTATTACTACTAATGTGGCTCAGGAGCAATTAGAGAATTACATTAACAAAGAAGATATTAGTGTAATACTCGTTAGAAGTGCGACCACAGTAAGAAAAGAATTAATAGACAAATGTCCAGGCTTAAAAATTATTGGACGAGGTGGTGTTGGAATGGATAACATTGACGTAGAATATGCTAGAAGCAAAAATATCAACGTAATTAACACCCCAGCTGCATCTTCATCTTCAGTTGCAGAATTAGTATTCGCTCATCTTTATAGTGGGGTAAGATTTCTCCATGAATCTAACCGTTCTATGCCGTTAGACGGAGATTCTAATTTTAAAAAATTAAAAAAAGCTTACGCAAAAGGAGTTGAATTAAGAGGAAAAACTCTAGGGATTATTGGATTTGGAAGAATTGGTAGAGAAACTGCTAAAATTGCTATTGGTGCAGGAATGAATATTCTAGCTTATGATAAATTCTTGTCTGACACGACTTTAAAATTAGAATTCATGGGTGATAAATCAATTGATTTTGATATTAAAATTTCAAAATTTGACGACCTTCTAAAAAACTCAGATTTTATTAGTTTACACGTTCCGGCTCAAAAAAGTTATGTTATTGATAAAAAACAATTTGAACTGATGAAGCATGGTGTAGGTTTAATAAATGCCGCCAGAGGTGGTGTTGTTAACGAAGTTGAATTAGTTAATGCATTAGACTCAGGAAAGATTTCGTTTGCAGGATTAGATACATTTGAAAACGAACCAAAACCTGAAATTAAATTATTAATGCATCCTAGGATTTCCTTAACTCCCCATATTGGAGCTGCTACTAATGAAGCACAAGACAGAATTGGTGTAGAATTAGCACAACAAATTGCAGAAATTTTAAAATAAATGTTAAAAAAATTAAAGAATAAATGGGGAATTGAAACAAATTTTCAGGCTATTATAATTTTTATTGTTTTTGGAGTTACGGGTTCAGTTGCCGCTAAAATTTCCGGCCCTATAACTACATATTTTGAATTAGATAATGTTCATTTTTTATTATATTGGCCAATAAGATTATTAATTGTGTTTCCTGTTTATCAATTAATGCTAGTATGGTTTGGCTTTGTCTTTGGAGTAACCGTTAGTATTTTAACACTTCAAAAAGATAAGTTTATTTTTAATTTTTTTTTAAAAATGTCATTGATGATTTCAAAAAAAATGATAAAATTCCTCTCTTTCGGAATCTTGTTTAAGGATTAATTTTTCTTAATAAATGAACTTTTAGAATCTAATAATTTTCTAACTTTTGGTGCAATTATAAACGAACAATAAGGTGCATTACTGTTCAAACTAAAGTAATTGTGATGATAATTTTCAGCTAAATAAAAAACAGTATCATCTTCAATTTTTGTAACTATCTTGTTTCCATTCACTCCATTTTCACCAAGCTCTAAAATATAATTTTCTATTATTTTAATCTCATCTTTATTATCAGTAAATATCGATGATCTGTATTGAGTTCCGACATCATTTCCCTGTCTATTTAAAGTTGTTGGATCGTGAGTAGAAAAAAAAACGACTAATAAGTCTTTAAACGAAATTAGAGATGAATTGTACTCAATTTTAATAACTTCAGCATGTCCTGTTTTACCAGTACAAATTTGCTCATAAGTTGGATTCAAGACATGACCACCTATATAACCAGGGGAAATAGAAACAACTCCATTAATTTTCTTAAATATTGCTTCAGTACACCAAAAACAGCCACCACCAAAAATTGAAGTTTTAATCATATTATTTAATTGTTTTGATGTATAAAATTAGTTTAAATTTGTATTCGTTTTAAATTATTTAATAAAAATTAATGAAAAGATTTTGTGTTTTATTTTTTGTGTTATTTACAACATTTAATTATTCTCAAAATAGAAAAGAAATTAAAATTACTAGATTTAATAATCCCCCAAAAATCGATGGAATAATTAATGATTCTCAATGGAATGGCTTAGAACCTGCAACAGGATTTGAAAGATGGATGCCAAATAATGGACAGAAAGAAAGAGAGGGCTATGAATCTTTTATTTATTTAGGTTATGATGATAATGGTATATATATAGCTGGCAAATTTAATGATCCAAATCCATCTTTAATTCCTTTAGAATTTAGTCAAAGAGATGATATCTGGGAGGTAAATGCTGATTCGTTTTGGTTAAGTATAAATACTAATGATGATAATTTAAACGATCAAGGTTTTCAAGTAACTAGTGCTGGTACATTAGGTGACACTTACACATCTGGCGAATTTTCTGATGAGGATTGGAATTTTGATACTGTTTTTGAAGCTAAAGTTTCAATTGATGAAAATGGGTGGAATATGGAAATGAAAATTCCTTACAGTGCTCTTAGATTTCCTTCATCTGATATTCAATCGTGGGGAATACAATTTTCAAGAAGAATAATTGAATTTGGTGAATTTTATACATGGAATTACATTGACACCAAAACATCTACATTTAGAGAGTCTTTAGGCTTATTAAATGGACTAAAAAACATATCTCCTCCTACTCGACTATTCTTTTATCCTTACTTACAATCTTCTGTAGATTTAAATAAAAACAATCGACCATTAAGTGGATATTCTGCAGGAATGGATTTAAAATACGGAATCAGTAATAATTTTACTTTGGATGCTACACTGATTCCTGATTTTGGACAAGTTGCTTTTGATGAAAAAGAATTAAACCTGAGTCCATTCGAACAAAAATTTGATGAAAATAGAGCGTTTTTTACTGAAGGATCTCAGTTGTTTAAAAAAGCGGATACTGGGGGCTTTAGAGGAGGAAACTTTTTCTATAGCAGAAGAATTGGTGATGATATTATTTTAAACACGGATGAATTAATTGAAGACAATGAAGAATTAATAAGTTACGAGACTAAATCAAACCTTGTTAATTCAATTAAATTGACTGGAACTACAAATTCAGGACTTAGCATTGGAATAATTAATTCCATTACTGAAAAAGCTTATGCTAATGTAAAAGACTTAAACACTCAAGAAATTAAAAACAAACTAATAGCACCACTTACAAATTACAACGTTGTGTCGCTCAGTCAAACGGCTTTAAACAAATACTCTACATTTTCTTTTTTAAACACTAATGTAAATAGAGGAGATGATTTTAAAGGTTCTAATAACAGTGCGTTAGTAGTTGACTTATACGATAACGATAGAAAGTTTAACATTAACGCTAATGTGTTTCAAAGTAACTCTAAATCTTTTTCTAACACTAAAGGTTTTAGAGGAGGGATAAGTTTGAGTGAGCTAACTGGAAGTTTAAGATTTGACATTGGATGGAATGGAGTTGATGCGAATTATTATCAAAATGATCTTGGTTATTATAACTTAAGAAATGATCAAAGACTTTGGGCTAAAGTTGGGTATATGACTTTTAAGCCAACAAAACTTTATGAAAAAATTGAAGCTTATCTGTGGATGAGTGAAAGAAGTAGATTTTACCCAAAAATATTAAAATCACAGGGTGGAAGAATTGGTTTAACATTGACTTCTCTTAAACTAGAAGAAATTAGAGCAAGTTTTGATTATACTTCTAAGTACAAAGATTTTGAAGAAACTAGAAAAGAAGACTTTTTTATTTATCAACCTGCTGAATACGAATTAGAATTTAATTACAGATCTGATACTAGAAAGAAACTAGTTTATGGATCAGGCATAGAACATTCTTATGGTGTTAATGAGCAATTTAATGAGAATAGCAGTGAGACTGAAATTGAATTTTACTCTGGGTACAGATTGTCTAATCAATTTAAAGTTGAACTAGGTATTTCAAATGGAATAAGCAAGAATGAGATTGGATATGTATTCGACGAAAATGATAATTTATATTTTGGTAACCGTAAAGTGAAATTTACTGAAAATAATATCTCATTAAATTATAATTTCAACTCTTATAAATCACTGAATTTAAAATTTAGACAATTTTGGAGTTCAGCACTATATAAAGAGGATTTTTTTCTATTAAAATCTGATGGAAATAGATCTGTTTCAGAAAAAAACATTTCTGATTATAATCCAAATACAAATTTTAATCTTTGGAATCTTGATTTAAGTTACAATTGGGAGTTTGCACCAGGAAGTAAAATTACATTACTTTACAGAAATAATATTTTTAATGAAAATAATTTATCTGGTATTTCATACTATAATAGCACAAAAGAATTATTTGAAAAACCAATAAACCACCAACTTTCATTAAGAATTAATTACTTTATTGATTTTAATCTATTAAAAAAGAAAAAAGTTTAAAATGATTTTAGTTAAGAACATCTCTAAAACTTACAATAACAAAAAAGTTGTAAATAAAATTGACCTTAATGTAAAAAAGGGAGAAATTATTTCAATAATAGGTCCATCTGGTGCTGGAAAAACTACTCTTTTAAATCTTATAAGCACACTAGATTCACCTGACAAGAACAATGATTCAATAATTAAAATTAATGATGTTGATGTGTTAAGTTTAAATGATAAAAACCTTTCTAAATTCAGAAATACTCAAATTGGATTTATATTTCAATTTCATGAGCTTCTTCCTGAATTTACAGCTCTAGAAAATGTTATAATCCCTGCAATTATAAAAGGAGAAAATAAAAATATTTCAATAAATAAAGCTAAAAATCTCTTAAAAACATTAGGTCTATTAAGTGTCATTAATCAGTTTCCTTCTCAACTTTCTGGAGGAGAACAACAAAGAGTTGCTGTTGCAAGAGCATTAATTAACGATCCTAAAGTTATTTTTGCGGACGAACCTAGTGGGAATTTAGATTCTAAATCTTCGGATTTATTACACAAACTTTTCTTTGACTTAAGAGATAAATTAAACATTACATTTATAATTGTCACTCACAATAAAGAATTGTCAAACATGACTGACAGAAAATTGAATCTTGTAGATGGGAAATGGGCTTAGCAATAATGAATTAAAAGAGTTCTTAGATTCTAAATACGTACAATACAATCAGAGAAAATTTATTGAATCAGATCCAATTCAAGTTCCTCATACTTTCACATCAAAGGAAGATATTGAAATATCCTCTTTTTTAACAGCAACAATTGCTTGGGGACAAAGAAAAACTATTATTAAAAATTCATTTAAAATGATGGATTTATTAGATAATTCACCACACGATTACATAATTAATTCAACTGAAAAAGAAATTAATAAATTAAGTATAAAGCACAGGACTTTTAATGAGATAGATTTTAGATATTTTATTAAAAGACTAAAAGATATATACAATGATTACGGAAATTTAGAAAATATTTTTTTTGATAATATTAAAGACAATAGTATTCATAACTCAATTCATTGTTTTAAATCGCTTTTTTTTCAAAAGGATTACCCATTAAGAACCACAAAACATATAAGCGACCCACTAAAAGGATCTGCATGTAAAAGATTAAATATGTTTTTAAGATGGATGGTTAGAAAAGATTCTAATGGAGTTGATTTTGGAATTTGGAATAAAGTTTCACCATCCTATTTATCATGTCCACTTGATGTTCATAGTGGAAGAGTTGCTAGGAAATTAGGATTATTAAAACGAAATCAAAATGATCATAAGGCTGTTATTGAACTAGATAATAAATTAAGAATTTTAGACTCTAATGATCCTGCTAAATATGATTTTTCTTTATTTGGTTTAGGAGTATTTGAAGGATTTTAGTCATTAATAATCAATAAATTCAAATCAATTCTTATATTTGCCCAGCATTTATAAAAAAATGTTTCAAAGAGTAACTTGATTGCATGAATATAATTCTTAAATCTGCAAAAGTTATAAATGTCGAAAGTAAACACAACGGCACTAAGCAAGATATTTTAATTTCCGAAGGAAAAATAAAGAAAATTGGCAACTCAATTTCAGAAAAAAATGCTAAAATTATTGATGTTAAAAACCTTCATGTTTCTTTAGGCTGGTTTGATAGTAGTGTTTCATTTGGAGAGCCTGGATATGAAGAAAGAGAAACGCTTTTAAATGGTGCTGATGTTGCTTCTAAAAGTGGATTTACTGATTTATTGTTAAACTCTGGTACAAAACCTGTTCTTGACAATCAAACTGGTATTTCTTTTATTAAATCAAAAACATCAAACTCATCTTGTAATATACATCCAATTGGAGCGTTAACTCTTTCAAGTGAATCTAAAGATTTAGCAGAATTATATGATATGAAAAAATCTGGTGCTGTCGGATTTTACGATTTTAAAAAACCTATTATAAATTCTAATTTATTAAAAACTGCACTTCTTTATTCACAATCTTTTAACTCTGTTATATTGTCATTTCCTCAAGATAATTCAATAGCAAAAGGTGGGCTTATTAATGAAGGTTTAACAAGTGTGAATTACGGAATCAAAGGGATTCCTAATTTTGCTGAAGAAATTCAAATTACTAGAGATTTACATATTTTAGAGTATAGTGGAGGTAAACTACATATACCTACTATTTCAACAAGAAAGTCATTAGAATTAATTAAAAAAGCTAAATCTAAAGGATTAAACGTAACCTGTAGTGTAGCTATACACAATTTAGTTTTTAACGATGAAAAATTAAAAGATTTCGATACTAGGTTTAAAGTACTTCCACCATTAAGAGAAGAAAAAGATAGGTTAGCATTGATTAAAGGAGTTAGAACTGGTGCAATTGACATGGTTACAAGCGACCACCTTCCTATTGATATAGAAAATAAAAAAACAGATATTAAAAATGCTAAGTATGGTACTATAGGATTAGAATCACTTTTCGGATCTTTACTAACACTATTTAAGCTAGATGAAACTATTGAAATTCTGACTCGAGGACGTAAAATATTTAATATTGAAAAGCCTAGGTTAGAAATTGACAACAAAGCTTCACTGACTTTATTTACTCTTGAAGATTATGTCTTTTCTAAAAACCATATTCTTTCTAAATCAAAAAATAGTGCTTTTCTAGGAATGAAAATGAAAGGAAAACCTCTGGGGGTAATAAATGGAAATAAGATTACTATTAATGAATAACAAATTACCTTTTTATCATTTAGTTCGTAAGTCAAATTTAGAAAATACCTTATCCCCTCTTCTTATCATGGTTCACGGTTATGGCAGTAATGAAAAAGATTTATTTTCATTCTCTAGAGCAATTCCTGAGCATATAACAATAATTTCCTTAAGAGGAGATATTGAAATACAAAATGACGGTTATGCTTGGTATAATATATCACTAGACTTTAATGGAAATAAATCTTACGATATTACTAAAGCTCAAGAGTCTAGAGATAGGATTGTAACATGTATTGATCAATGTATTGAAATATACAATATTGATAAAAAGAATATTACACTATTGGGTTTTAGTCAAGGATCTATGCTAGTGAACGCTGTTGCTTTATCATTCCCTGAAAAAGTTAATAATGTAATTTCATTAAGCGGAGCATTTGATCCTAATATTATAGATATTTCAGAAATTAAAACTTTGAAGAAGCTGTCCTTTTATGTTTCGCATGGAACACAAGATGAAATACTTCCATTTGAACTTTCCAAACAAAGTCTAAAAATATTAGATCAAAATAAAGTTGATTACATTTTCGAAGAATATCCTATTGGTCATGGAGTATCACCTGATAATTTTAAATCCATGTTAAAATGGATGAATGAAAAAATCAATTCACCTCAATAATTAGTCCGTCATAAGACAAGTGAACATTTTCTGGCAATTCCTTTTCAACATCATCATGAAAGCCTAACATATGACTTATATGAGTTAAATAAGTTTTTTTTGGATTAATTATTTTTATCAAATCTAAAGCTTCTTGTAAATTTAAATGTGAAAAATGTGGCTCAATTCTAATAGCATTTAAAACTAAAGTATCTAAATTCTTAAGCTTATCAATTTCATTAACTTCTATCGTTTTTAAGTCTGTTAAGTAGGCGAAATCTTTAAACCTATATCCGTAAACCTGTAAATCTGCATGTAAATAAGAAATAGGAACAACATTGAATTTATTTAAATTTAGATACGAGCTAGAATCTACATAATTCGGCACAACAGATGGAGCTCCAGGATACTTGTTATCATTCTTAAATATATAACGGAATCTATTAGAAAGATTATCTAGGACTCTTTTATGTCCATAAATTGGTAATGATCCATTTCTAAAACAATAAGGTCGTATATCGTCCAAACCTGCAGTATGATCAGCATGTTCATGAGTGAAAAGAATACCATCAATTTTTTTACAATTACTATTTATCATTTGTTGACGAAAGTCTGGACCGCAATCAATTATATAAGTATTGTCATCAAAATCTATTTTAATTGAGGATCTAAGACGTTTGTCTTTTGTATTTTGACTTAGGCAAACTGGATGACTACTTCCAATTAAAGGAATTCCAGTTGATGTTCCAGTACCAAGAAAAGTAATTTTCAAAAGAATTTTTTATAAAAATATATTTTTTAGTTGATAAACTTTTTAACTTAGCATAATATATTTTAATAATATGTCAATTTCTCTTAAAGGTGATCAACCTTTTGAAAACATCCCCTCTGTTAAAGCTAAAGCTTTAAGAATAAATTTAAACAAGCACATTTATGGAACTTTCGCCGAGATTGGTGCTGGTCAAGAAGTTGCTAGACACTTTTTTAGATCAGGAGGCGCTTCCGGAACTATAGCTAAAACTATGAGTGCTTACGATAAAGCATTTAGTGATGCTATATATGGTGAAGAACCGGACAACAGGTATGTGTCTGAATCTAGATTAAAAAAAATGTTGTCTCATGAAGTTAATTTATTAGAATCTAGGATGGATCGAAAAGATCATCCCAACAAGATGTTCTTTACTTATGCAAACACGGTGGCTACAATTGATTTTGCAAAAAAATATCGTGGACATGGTTGGATGGGCATTAAATTTCAAACGGATTCTTCTCAAGATTTTAGCGAAATATTAATTCATGTTAGGTTTAACTTGTTTGAAGCTAGAGCACAACAAGAAGCCTTAGGTTTGATGGGTTTAAATTTAATATATGGTGCTTATTACAAACACGATGAACCTAGAAAGTTATTAAAATACCTTTATGATCATATTGATCCTGGAGCTATAGAAATTGACACTGTTAATTTCTCTGGACCATTATTCAAGAATGTGGATAATAGAGTAATGAGTCTAGAACTGGTTAAAAATGGTATGACAGAAGCAGTTATGTTCGGACCTGATGGAAATAATATATTACCAGCAAGAGTTTTACATAAAAAAAATATTTTAGCCATTAGAGGAAGTTTTAGACCAGTAACTAAAGTAAATGAAGACATGTTTGACAAGTCAATTGAAATAATGTCTCATGAAGAAGATTATGATGAAAAAAAACATTTAACTGTATTTGAAATTACCCTATCTAATTTAAAAACTTCAAATGGAGACGTAAATGAAATTGACTTTATTCATAGAGCAACTCTTCTATGCTCCCTTGGACTAACGGTTATGATTACTAATTTTAAGGAATATTATAGATTAGCCGAATATTTTTCAAACTACACTCAAGAGAAAATTGTTCTAACTATGGGTGTAAATAATTTAGTAGAAATTTTTGATGAAAAATATTACAATCATTTAAGCGGTGGTATACTTGAAGCTTTTGGAAAACTCTTCTATAAAAACTTAAGAATATTTCTATATCCTATGAAAATTAACGGAGATATAATTAACAGTAACAATCTGCATGTTGCTCCAAGAATGAAGAATCTTTATAAGTTTTTCAAATTCAACAACAAGGTTATTGATATTTTTGGTTTTGATAAAGCTTTACTAGATATCTATTCACAGAGAGTACTCGAAATGATCAAGAATAATGAAGAAGGTTGGGAAAAAATGATACCAAAAAAAGTAACAACATTAATAAAAGAAAAAAATCTTTTTGGATATAAACAGCTATAGATCAAGAATTTGACTTGTATGGTCTTTTGTTTTTACCTTTTCTATTACGTTTGTTATTATACTATCCTTATTTAAAACAAATGTAGTTCTTAAAATACCTTCGTATTCTTTACCCATAAATTTTTTAAAACCCCACACACCAAAACTATTTATTAATGTCTTCTGAGTATCTGCAAGTAAAGGGTATGGAAAACCAAATTTATTTGAAAATGAAGATTGATGTTTAACCTGATCTGCACTGACACCAAAAATTGAATAACCTGCTTTGGTTAGTCTATCATAATTCTCAGACAAATTACAAGCTTGTGCTGTACATCCTGGTGTATTAGCTCTGGGATAAAAGAATAATACTATATTCTTACCTTTAAAGTCATCTTGTGTCACTGTATTACCTTTATCATCTTGACAAGAAAAATCAGGTAAATTATCTCCAATTTTTAACATATTATAAAATTTTTAATTTTTAAATTTACATAATTATTATGAACAAAACTGAAAAAATTAATTACATAATAGATACCCTTGAACTACTCTTTCCAAAGGTTCCTGTTCCTTTAGATCATAAAGATCCATATACACTTTTAATTGCGGTCTTATTATCTGCACAAAGTACTGATATTGGAGTGAATAAAATAACTCCTATTTTATTTTCAAAAGCTGACAACCCGTATGATATGATTAAATTAAGTGTAGATCAAATAAGACAAATTATTAAACCAGTAGGATTATCTCCAATGAAGTCCAAAGGAATTCATGGATTATCTCATATTTTAATTAACAAACACAACGGAAAAGTTCCTGGAAATTTCGAGGATTTAGAAGAACTTCCTGCAGTTGGTCACAAAACTGCCGGAGTAGTACTAGCACAAGCATTTAATATACCTACATTTCCTGTTGACACACACATTCATCGCCTAATGTATCGTTGGGGAATGTCTAATGGAAAAAATGTAAAAACTACTGAAAAAGATGCTAAAAGACTTTTTCCTGAAAAGCTTTGGAACAAGCTTCATTTACAAATTATCTGGTATGGAAGAAAATTTTCACCTGCAAGAGCATGGAATTTAAACAATGATCCTATTACCAAAAAAATTGGTAGAAAATCAATAATTAATACTTTTAAAAATTAAAATATTTAAAGTGTTTTAAAGATTATCTTTATAGATTATTTTAGAATTTGGAAAATCATAAATTAAGTCCTGGATTTATTAAAATTAGAGGTGCTAAAATGCACAATCTAAAAAACATAGATTTAGATATTCCTAAAAATAAATTAATAGTTATTACTGGACTATCAGGTTCTGGAAAATCGAGTTTAGCATTTGACACACTTTATGCTGAAGGACAAAGAAGATACATTGAAAGTTTGTCTTCATATGCTAGACAATTTTTAGGGAAACTTAACAAACCTAAAGTTGACAGTATTACAGGGATTTCTCCTGCTATTGCAATAGAACAAAAAGTCAACAACTCTAATCCTAGGTCAACAGTAGGAACTTCATCTGAAATTTATGATTATTTGAAGTTGTTATTTGCTAGAATAGGAAGAACCTATTCTCCTGTTTCAAAATTAGAGGTAAAGAAAGATTCTATTAATTCTGTAGTAAATAAAATAAAAGAGTTTAAAACAGGTGACAAATTCATGATAATGTCTCCAAAAAAGTTAAATAAACTTTCCGATAGTAAACAATCGTTAAACTTAATTAAGGAACAAGGGTTTGCTAGAATAAAGATCAATGGAGAAATAAAAAGAATTGAAGGTTTAAATGATTTAAATCATGAAAAATTTCATTTAGTTGTAGATCGTTCTATTTACAAAAATGATATTGATTATTTAAATAGGATTTCTGACTCAATAGAATTAGCTTTTTTTGAGGGTAATGGTAAGTTAACTATCGAAAATCTAAATCTAAAAAAAGAATTCGATTTTAATAATAATTTTGAAAAAGACAATATAAAATTTAATGAACCTACACAGCATTTGTTTAGTTTCAACAACCCACTAGGTGCTTGTTCTAAATGTGGAGGTTACGGAGATATAGTTGGGATAGACCCTGAACTAGTTGTTCCAAATACTGGTTTATCTGTATACGAAAACGCTATTGCACCATGGAGAGGTGAAAAACTGAAAAAATATAAAAATGAATTAATAAAAAATGCTTCAAATTTTAAATTTCCAATTCACAAACCATACTATCAACTTTCTAAAGATCAAATAAATATAGTTTGGGAAGGAAATGAATTTTTTAAAGGATTAAATTATTTTTTTAATAAACTTGAATCAAAAATTTATAAAATTCAAAATAGAGTAATGCTTTCTAGGTACAGGGGAAAAACTACATGTTCAACTTGTAATGGCAATAGATTAAAAATAGAAGCCTCTTATGTTAAAATAAATAGTAAATCAATTACTGATTTAGTTCAAATGCCAATTAGTTCTGTTATTAAGTTTTTCAATGATCTTAAATTAAATGATTATGAAAATGAATTGGCTAACAGAGTTTTAAAAGAAATTAATAGTAGACTGAAATTTATAAGCAATGTTGGTTTAGGATACTTAACATTAAATAGAAAATCTAGCACGCTTTCAGGTGGAGAATCACAAAGAATAAATTTAGCAACATCATTAGGAAGTTCATTAGTAAGTTCACTTTATGTCTTAGACGAACCCAGTATTGGGCTACATCCACGTGATACTGAAAAATTAATTGACATATTAAAAGAATTAAAAAATCTTGGAAATACAGTAATTGTAGTTGAACATGATGAAGATATAATAAGATGTGCTGATCATATAATAGATATAGGTCCTGAAGCAGGATCTAATGGTGGTTTAGTAGTAGCCCAAGGCTCAATTAAAGAAATATTAAAATCAAATAGTTTAACTTCAAAATATTTAAACAAAAAGGAAGAAATTACTAAGTCAGGTAAATCAAGATATAGTAGTGGAAAAATAATAATTAAAGGAGCAAGAGAAAACAACCTTAAAAACATTAATGTAGAATTCCCTTTAAACAATTTAACAGTAATTACAGGAGTTTCTGGAAGCGGCAAAACAACTCTAGTCAAAAAAATACTTTACCCTGCACTATTGAAAGAAAAGGGAATGTTTAAAATAAAACCTGGTCAATTTGACAGTATAAGTGGAGATATTTCAAAAATTGATGAAATTGAATTCATCGATCAAAACCCGATCGGAACTTCATCTAGGTCTAACCCAGTTACATATTTAAAAATATATGATGATATCCGTAATTTATATTCCTCTTTAAAGTTGTCAAAACTAAATAATTATAAAGCAAAACATTTTTCTTTTAATGTTGATGGAGGAAGATGTGAAAATTGTAAAGGAGAAGGTAGTGTAAAAATAGAAATGCAATTCATGGCGGATGTCAGTTTGATTTGTGAAAATTGCAAAGGAAAAAGATTTAAAAATGAAATTTTAAAAGTTAAATACCAAGGTATGACTATTGATAACATCTTAACAATGACTGTAGATGAAGCTATCAATTTTTTCTCTATACATGAAAATAAAAAAATAAGTAGTAAACTAAAACCATTACAAGATGTAGGTATGGGTTATGTCCAGCTTGGACAATCCTCCTCTACTCTTTCTGGAGGTGAAGCTCAAAGGATTAAATTAGCTACATTTTTATTAAAAGGAAATAAAGGTAAAAAAACACTATTTATTTTTGACGAGCCAACAACAGGGCTTCATTTTCATGATATAAAAAAACTTCTTAAATCTTTTAATTCATTACTTGACAATGGTCATTCAATTATTGTAGTAGAACACAATCTAGATCTTATAAAATGTTCGGACAATGTAATTGATTTAGGTCCAGACGGAGGTGAAAATGGAGGTAATTTAATTTTTAATGGATCACCAAAAAAACTGATGACAGAAAAAAAATCAAGACTTAAAAAATATTTAGAATTAAAATTTTAAATTAAGTAAATTCTTAAGTTTTTGAGAAATTCCAAAAAAACTTATCATTATAAAATAAATAATTACTATCCCAATTGATCTTATAATAATTTCTGATAAAGGATTCATATCAAGTTTCACAAAATAGCTTATTAAGTAAACTATAAAAATTGAAAACAATATTTTTAAAGAATTTAAATTATATGGCTGAATATTAATCTTAAAGACAATGTATATAATTTTTAATGCAGTAAATACTAACAATACAATAAAAGTTGAAATTGCAGCTCCATTTATGCCATATAAATCTATTAAGTAATCGTTGAGTAAATAAACTGATACTGCCATTGAAATTGAAAACGGTAGAGTGATTCTATAAAAGTTTGATGTAGCTAATATTGCAGGGCCACAACCAAAACTCATTTGAATCAACTTAGCTGATGAAATAATAAGAACAACTAAAGAAGCATTTGAATAGTATTGATTGTTTAATAAAAGATAGAATGAATCTATATTTAGATTAATTAATAAAAAAAACAATCCACTAACAAGTAATAAGTTTTCAGAGCTTTTTTTATAAAGACTTTTTAGTTCAGAATAATTCCCGTTGTTTAATGATTTGGCAACTAATGGGTTTAAAATTTGAAACATAGCTCTTCCTGGAATTTCTACAACTGTAGCAATAAAAACAGCAACTGCATAATATGCAGTTTGGCTAATTGCTTGCTTTTGAGGAATCATATACTTATCAATATCAATCAAAAAACTAGCAGCAGATCCAGCTAATAAAATATAAAAAGAATAAGAAAGTATTTCTTTAAAATTTTCCGGAAATGTAATTGAAAATGTCGGTGTGTATAAATAAAAAGAATATACTATCATTAAGATCAATCTTAAATAATAGAAACCTGTTAGCCACCAAACAAAATTTTCTTTAGTTAATATATTTAAAGAAACTAAAATCAGTAATAAAAGAACCGATAGTCGAGGATAAATTTCTTTCAAAATATTTCCAAAAATAGATTTGAATTGAACTCTTGACCAAGAATAAAAAACTTCAAAATAAGAAGTTGCAAATGAAACCAAAAAAATCACCCATATATATGATTCAATAATAGGATTTTTAATCGAAAGGAATTGAGCAATTAGATCGTGAAATTGAACAACAAGAAAGGTAATTGGAATAATAAAAAATAGAGGTAAAAAAATTACACTAGATAAAAATTGATCTTTCTTTTTCTTTTCAGTAAAAGAGCTAAAAAATTTAATAATAGTATGTTGAGCTCCAAATGACATTAACGGCTGTAGTAAGTTAGAAGTTGCTAATAAAAAAACTACTAAACCATAATAATCATCTTTTAAAAATTCAGGATAAAAATACAAGGTATTAACTCCTCCTATTAAAATAGCAACAGAGATTGTAACAATGTTCCATGAAGTTTGTTTAAAAACTATACCCACTAATTATTTATTTTGTTAATAATGTCTCTTAATTCCGAACTTAAATTTGAATATTTATATTTTTCAATATCACTTGAACTTAATAAATAATTGCCGTTTTTAAAATTAGAATACAGTTCTAAAATATGATTTTTTAAATCAATTTCATTTGAAAATTCAAACACATTTCCAGATTTAGTTTCTTTAACAATATTATAAGTATCACTTTTTATTGATGAGAAAGCAACAATAGGAATTTTATAAGACAAATAGTGGAAAAACTTCCCTGGTATTAAATTACCTCCATCTAGCTGATCAACGTCACATAAAATAAATACTTTTCCAATTGATAAATTTTCTGCTAGAGTATCTTTACTCATATAATCTTCAAAAACCACATTTTCTTTTAATTTCTTAAGATGTTTATTTTGATGAATAGATTTATCAAAACTTCCAATCAGTTTTAAACTAAAGTCTTTCCTGAATGATTTATTGGCTTTAGAGATTTCATAAAGAACTTTCCATAACATTTTAGGATTTTGAGAAGATTTCATAACTCCTGAATAAATAATACCAAAATTCTCATTAGCATAAGTGTCTTCAATATCATTAAATCCGTTCGTTATTAAATGTGTATTGTTATTAATTTTAGAATATGTCTTTTTAAGAGAAGGTGATGTAACAATCACTGAATCAGCCAATCTCAAACATCTTTCTTCCCACTTTGTATGTTTATTTTTAACATAATTAAACATTGGCATGTTTTTGAACTGAAAAAAATCTGACCAAGGATCTCTATGGTCGGATATCCATTTGATATCGTTTCTTAATTTTAATTTAAAGCCTATTATATTTAGGCTAAAAGGAGGTGAAGTAGTAACAACACAGTTAATATTATTTTTATTTATAAAGGAAGATGCAGTATTAACCACATCATTTATCCAAAACATCCTTGAATCAGGAAAGAAAAAATTAGATCTAATAAAAAGTTTTAAATAATTTAAAATCCCTTTACCTTCAATATTATCAGAATTAGTTTTTTTTGACTTGAAAAACTTGGCAGGTTCAAAAACAGGAACCTTTAAAATCTTAATCAAAGGATCTATTTTACTTTTCAAGCTCATATCTATTAATGGATAATCTGGAAATTCTGCAGTAAGAACTGTTACATCATATCCCATATTGACTAAGCTATTTGAAAAACTCAACCAACGTTGAACGCCAGATCCACCCGAAGGAGGCCAATAATAAGTTATAATTAATATTTTATTATTAACCATACATTTTTACAATTTCAGTTGATACAATATCATTATTTAAGTGATTTTCAATAGCACTTCTAGAATTTAAACTATATGTATTTATTTTATCTATATTATTATAAAGACTAATTACTTTTTCAGTAAATTCCTTACTATTGCCTGGACTAAACAACTCTCCTACTTCATATTTTTCTACAATTTCCTTCTGAGCTATAACATTACTACAAATCATTGGACAACCAAATGACATATATTGAAATATTTTATTAGCATATGTTGTATCATGATGAATGTTTGATTCTAACGGAGATACTCCAATATCACAAATTGAGAGATAAGATTGAAAAGAATTTTCATTTCTCCAACCTTCAAATGAGATAAGGTTCTGAACATTGTTAATTTTTGATAAATATTTTAATTCGTTGTCATAAGAACTAGATCCAACAATAATAAATTTGATTTCAGGAATTTGAGTTTTTAAAACCTTTAATGAATTAATAACAGTTGAAATACCTCTTCTTTTTGAAGTATTTCCTAAATAAAGTAAAACAAAATTATCTCTATATTTTTCTACTAAATTATTATCTAAATCAAAATCAGTGTAAAAACTTTTTCTGACAGTATTTGGAAATACTGTTATCTTATTTTTATTTAAACCAATTCTATTACAAAGTTCAGTTTTTGCAGCATTAGTTACAACAATAATATTATTAGCAGCCTTACTGAATTTTTCTTCAGCAATTTTCCATTTCTTTGGAGATATCAATAGTTTTCCTAAAAATGAGTTTACATGCTTATAAAACTTCATTATTTCCGGTCTATTTTCATGAAGATCTAAAGTTACAGGAAGAGATTTTAAATTAGCCTTAAAAACCGAGCTAGCAATTTGAATATCATGAATATGTATTCTATCAATACTGTTTGAATTAAGAAAATTATTGATTTTTCTGCTCATATTAATTTTATAATATGGAAACGTATAAGCTAAAGCAGAAAATTTATAGGTTAATTTCGAACAATAATATCTTCTAATATTTATTGAATCAATTACTTCTTTTTTAATGAATTTTTTTGAATAGGATAAACAAAACAAATAAACCTCATGACCAGCTGAAATTAAAGCGCTTGCTTCGTTACTGACCCTTGGGTCAATTGGAAAAGGTGCGTCTAATATCATACCTATCTTCATATGTTATAGATTTAGAACTCCTCTGTAATAATTAGTATAACTGTCCTTATTAGGCCAGCTACCAGTCTTATCTCTTTCAGCATAAACAGCATAATATCTATTATGAAAGTTTCTTAAAAGAGGTCTTAAACCTAGTTTAAAAGAAGGATTAGTCCATTTTTCTTTCTTTATAATTTTCCAACCTGCTTTTTCAAGTAACCAATCAAATTGCCATTCTTCAAATTCATGAAAATGACGATCTCTTTCATCAGTTTTACTTCTGTATGCTTTTGAAAACCATAAATTTAAAGGAACAGTTATAAATAATCTTTTAGCATTTAATGAACTTAACAACGGATATGGAGAAACAAGGTGTTCAAGAATTTCAAAACCAGTAACTAAATCAACATCATCAGGGATATCTAATTTAAAATCAATATCTAAATCCTGACTACCTGAATTATATACTTTATAATTATTTTCTTTCATTATTTCAGTAAATGGATTGATCACACCTAAATCGTATATTACCTTAGGAGATGGGCAAACCTCTTTAAGTATGCTTAAAGTTTTGTCATATCTTTTTTTAGGAATTTTATTGTACATCTTTTTTGTTTAAAATAAATTTAATAAACACAATTATAAAAATTAAATAAGAAAATAATGAAAGATAAAATCCTGTGGTTACAACTTTTGAAATAAATTCAAACTTTATTTCATGAACGCCTGAGGGAATTTTCATTCCTCTAAGTAAATAATTGACTTTAAAATGTTTTACTTGTTCATTATCTATATAAGCTTGCCATCCATTTTTATAATAAGCTTCTGAAAAAACTGCAAATTGATCTGAAGAAGTTCTTGAGTTGTAAATTAATTGATTTGCTTTTCTTGAAACCAATTTAATTTGATCCATTTCATTTAATTTATAGTCAATGTTTCCAATATCAGATTCCTGAGTTAAACAAGTAGTGGCTAAATCTATGTTTTTTAACCCTAATAATTCATCATCGGCATTATCAACATTAATTAAACTATTAACAAACCACGCATTACCTAAGTTATTAGGATTTCTAGTTACTCCTAACGGATTATTCTCACTATTTTGAATTATGTATTTAACGTTTAACATATTAAGTACATCATAACTATTTTTACTTATGTAAAAATCATATAAGTTCTGAATTCTTTTAGGTTTTGCAGCATGGTAACCAGCTATTGATTTGTGGAAATATGATGTTCTAGCGTTAGAGAAACCACCTATTGGCTCAAATACTCTAAAATCAGAATCATCTTCTAAAATAGCTTTATCTGCTATTGTTTTTTGGAATGGAACCTCAACTAAAGATTTTTTAACAAATTGATCTGAATTAACATAATTTTTATCTACGTTCCATAAATCAAATACTAGAATAGCTGTGATGATAAAAATCGTTAAATCTTTTTTGATAAATTTATTTAAAAACAAATAAAAAGATACTGAACAACATATAACTATAATTAAAGACCTTAAAAGATCAGATTCAAAAACATATTGTCTTTCTTCAATTATTAAACTAAGAATTTCAGGATACTGAGAGAAAATTTCAAAATCAGACTTAAAGTCAAACAAACTAGTTCCAAAAAAATAAAAAACTAAAATAAGTAGTATTAAAAATACAGATACATATTTTAAAGCATTTAGCTTTTTAATATCATCTGTATTAACGGACAAGAAGTTTTTTAAGCCAAAAACAGCCAATAACGGAACACAAAATTCAATAATCACCTGTATGGATGAAACAGCTCTAAATTTGTCGTATAATGGAAAATAATCAATCATTAAATCAGTTAAAAACGAAAAATTCTTTCCCCAGGATAATAATAATGATACTAAAACAGCTATTAATATCCATTTTCTATTTAAATCATTAACAAGTAAAAGAGACATTAAAAAAATGAAAAATATAGAAATTCCGATATAAGCAGGTGCTGCTACTATTGGCTGATCTCCCCAGTAAACTTTAGAGTATTGGTAAACTTGTTGGGCTTGATTGGAATCTAATGATCTTACAAAATCCATAAACTTAGAATCTTCTCTGATTCTTTCGGAACTTCCTCCACCCATAAATCTTGGAAAAACAAGATTAAAACTCTCTAAAATTCCATAACTGTATTCAGTAATGTATTCTTTGTCTAAACCATTTAATGATTCTTTAGTTGAGCCATCTGTATTAATAGTTATTTCATTTTTACTTCTTGTACT
Source organism: Cryomorphaceae bacterium BACL29 MAG-121220-bin8 (assembly GCA_905182765.1). GTDB lineage: Bacteria > Bacteroidota > Bacteroidia > Flavobacteriales > Flavobacteriaceae > MAG-121220-bin8. Next base: position 22,178 of record CAJJCV010000037.1, read on the forward strand.
AAACTCTGAATATTCTTTTGTAGCTAATAATGAGGGCGCGTTCATTAACAGTGCAAGCAAACCAATTGAGATAAATACAGAAAAAGATTTATATATTTTTTTAAAATCTTTTAAATTTATAAAACTATAATAATGAACTAAAACAATAATTGAAAGCATTATCAATGTGTAATAAGTCATTTGATAATGATTAGCATGAACTTGAAGACCTAAAAAAAGAGAAGAAATTAAAAATCCTTTTAAATAATTCCCTCTTAAAACTGTTAAAAATCCAGCGACAATCAAAGGTAAATAACCTAAAGCTAAAGCTTTAGTATTATGACCTACTCCTAATATAATGATCAAATATGTTGAGAAACCAAATGCCATTGCTCCAAACAATGCATATCTGTAATTTATATTTAATGATATAATTAAAAAATAAAAAGACAATAGATATAAAAACAAATAATCAGCAGGTCTTGGAAGGAATCTTATAGTTTGATCTATATAATATAAAACATCAAATGGATATTTAGCACTAACTTGATATGATGGCATTCCTAGAAAGGCATTATCCAGCCAGTAAGGCTCTTCATTAAACTCTTCTCTATGGTCAACTATTTGTTTGGACATTCCCTTAAATTGAGAGATGTCAGATTGTTGAATTGATTTACCAGATAAAACGGGATAAAAGTAAGTAACAGAAATTAATGCTAATACTATTATACACACTAAATGAGTTAAATAATTTTTCATTCAAATACAGTTTTAATCTATCTCTTCAAAGTCAACATACTCACCAACTTTTTCCTTTTTATTATCATTACTATTGGGAGAAGATTTAAAACTTTCTGAGTTGTTTTGATTAAACTTACTTCTTACCTTTTTTTCAAGTCTTCTTAAAAAATAAGCTATTATGTAAGGAGTTATTTTTCTTATTACATATGACATAAGAAACAAAGCAAGTAATATTTCAAAAAAAGTTTCCATTTTTACAAAAAATAAAAATACAACTTAAGAATTTAATTAATAATCTAAAAGATCATTAAATGATATTATTTAAATTTATATCTTTTAAAGTATGAAAAATAACATTTCTTTTTTTCTAATTATTATGAACTTTTCTCTACTGAATTCTCAGTATACTGAAACTATTAACTCTAATCGCCCAGGTTCTTCACAAGGCGCTTTCTCAGTTGGAAAAAATGTTTTACAATTTGAAACTGGATTTAAAAACAATAATATTGGATTAAGTAAAAAAGAAATTAATGAACAAGAATTTAATTTTATTTTTAGGTATGGAGCTTTGTTTGAAAATCTAGAGTTTTTAGTCAAAGGAAGTTTAATTAATAATAATTATGTAGGCTTAAAAAATAACTCAAATCCATATTTAAAAAAGACATCAGTTGGAATAAAATATCTTGTTTTTAATCCATTTAAAAATAAAGACTGGTATAAAACAAATTTATATAGTTGGAGAGCTAATAATAAAATAAAAGCAATTGATTTTATTCCTGCATTATCTATCAATATTGGATTGAATATTAACGAAAAAGACTATTTGTATTCTTTAAATTCACATCTAGGATTGATAGGATTAATTGTTGATAAACAAACAAATGAAAATTTTGCTCTTTCTGAAAGTAATGAAATAATTAGAAAAATAATTTTATTAAATGATAAACAAATTAGTTATGAAATAAATATAATTACTCAAAACCATTTTTTAAAAAACTGGGTGTTAGTAAATAACATTAGTTTTGAAGATTTAAATTATAGAATTCCATCAATGAATTATACAGTTACACTAACTAATAATTTCAATAATCCAAGATGGTCAGCTTTCATTGAATATTCAAAAAGAAAAAATACTATTTTCTCAAGTGACTTTGTGAAGACTGGGATAGCTCATTTAATTGATAGAAACTTTCAAATTGATTTCAATTCAGGTTTTAATATGATTAATCCTAAAAACTATTTATTTTTAGAATTAGGTTTTTCATCAAGATTTGATTGGCATCAAGATAAATTACCAATAGATAGAAATAAGATGAAAGATGAAAGAAATGAACGGAAAAGTGTAAACAAAAACTTAAAGAAGGAATATAAATTAATAAAAAAACAAGATAAAATCAATAAGAGATTCGATAAAAAAGAAAGCAGATTGATTAAGAAAGTTAACAGAAAGAACAAAAGATGATAGTTATAAAAACAGCGGAAACTTTAAAAGAATATAAGGATTTTGTGAATTTTCCATTTTCATTATATAAAGGCTCTAAGTATTGGGTACCTCCTATTTCTAATGAAGAACTAAACATGATGGACAAGACAAAAAACCCTGTTTTTAAAAATGCTGAAGCTGAATATTTTTTAGCTTATAAAAACGATAAGATTGTCGGAAGAATTGCTGCTATTGTTAATTGGATAGAAGTTAAAGAACAAAATAAAAATAAAGTAAGATTCGGATGGTATGATGTAGTTGATGATATTGAAGTTTCTGAAAAATTAATAGAAGCAGTAATAGATTTTGGTAAAAAAAGAAAACTTTCATTTATAGAGGGTCCAGTAGGTTTTTCAAACATGGATAAAGCAGGGTTATTAACTCATGGGTATAATGAATTAAATACTATGATTACCTGGTATCACAACTCTTATCAAAAAGAGCATTTAAAAAAGCTCAAAATGAAAAAACTTGCAGAATGGGTTGAGTACAGGATACAGATTTGGGATGAAGACAAGGCTCCTAAAAAGGTTAAGAAATTTTCAGAGTTAATAATGAAAAGATATAATCTGAAACCATTAACATTTAAAAAAACAAATGAGGTAGTTCCATATTTAGATGAAATGTTTTATCTTCTAAACAAAACATATAATACTTTACAAACTTTTGTTCCAATTCAACAATATCAAGTAGATCATTATAAGGAAAAATATATAAGATATATTCATCCAGATTTTATAAAAAGTGTAGTAGATAATGACGGAAAATTAGTTGCATTCGCCATTACAATGCCATCCTTTTCAAAAGCATTAAAAAAAGTAAATGGAAAATTATTTCCTTTTGGATTTTTAAATATTTTGAAAGCACAAAGATTTAATAACAAGGCCTCTTTGTATTTAATAGGAGTACATCCTAAGTATCAAAACAAAGGAGTTACTGCTATTTTATTTAATGACTTACAAAGTATGTTTAATAAAAGAGGAATTAAGGAAGTCGAAACAAATCCTGAATTAATTGAAAACACTTCTATTCAGGCATTCTGGAAAAATTATGAGAGTGAATTACATAAAAAAAGAAGTACATTTACTAAAGAGATTTAATATGAAAAAAATAATTATTTTATTATTAATAAGTGTAGTGTTTTCATGCAAAAGTGATCCTGTTTTATTTGAACTAACCACTTCGGTTAACCCATTAGGATCGGGAACAGTAAGTCCAGACAAGGGAACGGTATGGCTTGGAGATCAAATTGAATTTTCTGCTGAAGCAAATACTGGATATTCGTTTGTTAAATGGTCGGGTGATTTAAATGACTCTTTAAGTAAAATATCTTTAATTATTGATTCAGATAAAAGTATAATTGCTGAGTTCACTGAAATGACAAAAATACCGGATAATATTTTTGAAAAATATTTAATTGAAATTGGTGTAGATGATAATATTGACGGTTTTGTTAATACTAGTAAAATTAAAAAAATAACATCTTTAAATTTATCAGAAAAAGGAGTTAATGATTTAACTGGTATTGAAGACTTTTTATCATTGAAAGTTCTTATTGCAAATGATAATTTAATTTCTAAAATTGATTTAAGTCTTAATACTGAATTAGAAATTTTGTATTTAGATAACAATTCAATTAAAAATTTAGATTTAAGTACTAATACTAAGCTTCAAAAGATTTCTTTAAATGATAATTTAATTTCTGGAATTGATTTAAGTCTTAATACAGAATTAGAAATTTTGTATTTAAATAACAATTCAATTAAAGATTTAGATTTAAGTACTAATACTAAGCTACAAAAGATTGAATTAAATAATAATTCAATTCAAAACCTTGATCTTAGTTTGATAACTAATTTAGTTGACTTTTCATCTATAAACAATGAAATGCTTTGTATAAAAATAAGTACAAGTCAAATTATTAGTTCAAAAAATTGGTTTACAGATGCTGCAGTCATTTTTGACACAATCTGTTAAATATCAAAATGATTAATCAAGAAACAATAATAGCTTTAGCAACACCTAATGGACTGGGTGCAATATCAGTAATTAGAATATCAGGATTAAATGCAATTTCTACAACTGAAAAACTATTTAAGCCTAAAGGAAGTAAAAAACTTTCGAATCAAAAATCTCACACAGTTCATCTAGGTCATTTAATTAAAAATGGATATGAACTTGATGAAGTACTAGTTACTTTATTCAAAGGTCCTCACTCCTATACCGGAGAAAATACAATTGAAATTTCTTGCCATGGATCCACTTATATTCAACAAGAAATTATTGATTTATTTATTGAAAATGGAATTAGAGTTGCTAACCCAGGTGAATTTACTTTAAGAGCATTTATTAATGGTAAAATGGATTTAAATCAAGCTGAAGCTGTAGCTGATTTAATCGCTTCAGAAAATGAAGGTTCTCATAAACTTGCCATGGAGCAAATGAAAAATGGATTCAGTAATGATTTAAAAAAATTAAGAGCTGAACTTCTACATTTTTCTTCAATGATAGAATTAGAATTAGATTTTTCTCAAGAAGATGTTGAATTCGCTGAAAGAAGTGAATTCAAAAAACTAACTATTAAAATTCAAGGTGAACTAGAAAAACTAATAGACTCTTTTAAATCTGGAAATGTTTTAAAAAATGGTATTTCTGTTGCAATAGCAGGAAAACCCAATGCTGGAAAATCATCTCTTCTAAATACTCTTTTAAACGAAGACAAAGCAATAGTTTCAGACATCCCTGGGACAACAAGAGATAGTATTGAAGATTCTTTAGTAATTGATGGTATAAATTTCAGATTTACTGATACTGCTGGATTAAGAGAAACTAAGGATGTAATTGAATCTAAAGGAATCGAAAAAACAAAAGAAAAAATAAATAATGCTAAAATATTAATTTATCTTTTTGATTCTAATGATACTAATTTTAAAGAAATAAATTCTGATATACAATCCTTTAAAAGAGAAGACTTATCTATTTTATTGGTTAGAAATAAAGTTGATTTAAAAAATTCAAACCAAAATTTAATTAATGAATTACAAAAGTTTGAAATAATTGAAATATCTGCAAATAATGCAGAGTCTGTTACTTTACTTAAAAAAAGACTCATTAATGAAATAAATATTCTTAATCCATATACTGATACTGTCATTAGTAATTCAAGGCATTATGAAGCATTAATGAATGCTTTAAAAGCTATCGAAGAAGTTAACACTGGATTAAAAAGTGATATTTCAGGGGATTTATTGTCCGTAGATATTAGAAAATCTATTGAGCATCTTGCAGAAATAACTGGTGAAATCACTA